>JBCDEP010000199.1:0-10325 GCA_039179675.1 Cyanobacteria bacterium P01_G01_bin.67 | reverse complement strand
GCAACCTAATAGTTCAGCATAGAAGGTATTTTTTAAACCTAATTTCTTAATCTTTTTGTCAGTTATTGTACTTGAAACTAAATTTAAGTCATAGGAATTGTAGATTTTACTAAAGATTGCACTTAAGATTATTTTGAGCAATTTGTTAAGTCCCAATGGCAAATTGCAATAGTCATCTAAATAATCGAGATAGTTAGTGTGAAACCAAGTTACACAGGGGATATTTTGTTTCTGAGCATATTTGACTCCTGGTAGTTTAAGGAAGCAAATCCCCAATCTTTCCGCTTCATCAACATGAATAATATCAGGCTGGAATTTTTCTAAATGCTTAATAACAATTTGATAAGATTTGATGGTCACATCCCGTTCAAACTCTAAAGCGATCGCTTTACTACTAGGTAAGTTAATTATTTCCACCCCAGGAAATACTTCTCCCGTATATTGTTGATGGTCAGGATAAATATGTTTAATTGGGCTATAGTCAGGACAAAATACTATTACTTGGTGTCCCATTAAGCTTAACTGTTTTAGTCGTTGATGGACGGCGATAGTTACACCATCAATTACAGGGAAAAAGCTAGAGCAAATAATTGCGATTTTCATTATTAGTACATGCGGGTAAGCCCTTTGTTAGTTATTAGTTGTTAGTTATTGAATTTATTTGCCAAAGATCTAAAGGAAATTCATCGGCACTAAATACATGAGATTTATATACCTGCTGGAAATTAATTTGCTTATTTGCTAGAGATTTTTGGATTAAATTAGGAGAAGGCTTGAGAAGATATGTATTGTCAAAACTCTTAGTATACAGTGCCAAATCATCCTTGTTAGTCATTACCTTATATCTAACTTCTTCATTTAACGAATAAGCCAGAGAAACTAAATCCATCGCCTCAGCAGCTTCGACGATGACTAAAGCCGAATTACTCTGATTAATTATTTGGGCGATCGCAGGATTATTAACATTTCTTCCCTTTTGGTAAAACGGTGACAGATTATAGTTACGGATATTAGAGAAAATTCCTAATGCGAAACATGCAACTATGATTAGCTGCCAAAATTTTTGTTGTTTCGAGACGATCAGTTTACTAGCTAAGGTATAAGCTACAGCGATTAAAATGCCTAGCTGCAAGGGAATCAAATATCTAGGTGCAGTTGAACCTTGTCCTTGATTAATAATGTCGGTTAATACCAGAGGTACGGGCAAGGAAAGCATTAAACAGATAATAAACAGCCAGCGATCGCGATTAGAATTTACAAGCAAATAAAATAAAGAATAGCCAGATAAGCTTAAGATACAGATAGCTACTAAAGCGCCAATGATAGTTGTCCAGTCCAGATAAATGTAATTTGATAATAGAAAAATACCGCTAACACAAGATAGTAATAACGCATACTTTAGGAATTTATTTTTCCATTGAGGATAAAACTTAATTCCCATAAAAATTGCCATGACTAAAATAATCAAAACTAATGCCACCTGAATCGGATTTGAAGCTTGCGAAATCGGTAAATCGCCAAATATGAGCAAATTAGTGCCAACAAACACGGCAACTATATCAGCTAAATTAAAATTGCCCCGCATCCAACTAGTATTTTCTTGCAGTAAGTCTAAATGACTCGTAATTACCTGTATCCAAGGTGCAAAAGCAATTAGCGCCATGCCCGAAAATATAATATAGTTCTTAATTAAGCTTAGCCTTGTTTTATCAACAGTAATCAGAAGATAAATACCTTGTGAAAAAGCAACATAAATTGAGAATAAAGAAGTATATAAGCTAATAATTAGACAGCAGCTATATAGCAACCAAGATTTAGTTCGGTTGCATCTAATTGCTCGGATAAATGCCGCAGAAGTCATTAAAACAGTTACAGTCCAGAGGCTATATGGTCGAGCTTCTTGAGCATAAGCAACATAAAAAGGAGATAAGCTCATTAAGCTGATTGCTAACCAACTCACTAAAGGGCGATTAAATAATTCTGTACCTAACCAATACAAACTAGGCAAGATCAGTAAACTAAAGCAGACAGAGAGACTCCTCATTACAGTTAGAGAATTTCCCCACAGCTGCATCCAAAGTCTAGTTAATATAAAGTAAAGCGGTGCATGTTCAGGACTCTTGGTCAGCGCAATCATGCTATCCTCAAAAGTTTTATCGGGACTGATCGCTTGATATGAAAATAAAATGTTCCTGGTAAAAATATCCTGGTTAACTAAATCGTCAGTAACTTCTGCCACAGTGTAACCAGAGACTCGAACAGCAGTAGCAATCTCATCTACCCAAAAGACTTTGTGACCTAGATTAGCCCAGCGAAAAAATAATCCCAGTAACAATACGATTATCATTAATCCTACTGAAGCTAGATTGAATCCTGGCAGCAACTTTTGGTGCGACATTTATCTTCTGAAGAAGTTAATATAAACTGAAATTTAATTTGAAATAATGTCATTAATACTTCTTAATCAGAAAACCGCAACTAGAGTCAAGACCAAGAAAATTTTTCATAACTTAACTTTTTTGTTGGCAATGGTATTCTCGTGGGAAGTGCAATCGCATTCTGCCATAAATGCAGCCCCTGTCAAAAAATTAGAGGCTACTAGTAATAAAACCGAATTAAAAACCAAATCTGAGTCAGTTTTTGGTGAAAAAGGACAAAATCACTGGTATATTCAGGGAGCAGCAGCGACTACCTTGGATCGCAATGAAGAATTTCCGCAACGGTTTGGTTTAGCTGGGGCAGGAATCTCTCACTTTATCTTCAATGGACACAGCGTTAATTTAGAACTAAACTCTCTTTATTTTAGTCAGCCTGGTGATGATGCTTTGGGCTTAAACCTTGCTCTCTTGATGCGATGGCATTTTCTGCGTCAGTCCAACTGGTCGCTATTTGTAGATGGTGGGGCGGGGATTATGGGAACCACTAGTGATGTTCCCAATACAGGCGCTAGCTTTAACTTTACTCCCCAAGCTGGTGCGGGAACAACAATTAAGCTCAATAAGCAAAGACGGCTCATGTTAGGGCTACGCTGGCATCATATCTCTCATGCAGACTTGCTGGGTGCCAATCCAGGTCGAGATAGTCTCATGGGATATGTCGGCATCAGATTTCCTCGTTAAAGGCAGTGTTGCCAAAAATGGAAGCTACAATATAGTAGTATTTAATTACTATATATTTTGACCAGATGAGAGAGGCGAGAGGTAATACTCTCCCTCGACTTCAAAATCACTTTTCAAATAGCGACATTATGGAAGCGTCCATCAAGGCAATCGTCATTGCCCTGTTAACTAGTTACTAATCAATGATTCTGAATATATTTTCCACTTTGTTGAATCAACTTAGCGACTAAACCAGTCCAGCCTGTTTGGTGATTCGCTCCAATTCCCGCACCGTTATCACCGTGAAAATATTCATGAAAAAGAATTAAATCTCGCCAATGAGGATCGGTTTGAAACTGCTCGATTCCTCCATATAAAGGACGTTGCTGATTACGGTCTTTGAGAAAGATTTTTGCTAGTCGGGAGGAAATTTCTTGAGAAACTTCCCAGAGATTCATCATATTTCCCGAACCTGTGGGACATTCTACTTTAAAGTCATCCCCAAGATAGTGATGAAATTTTTGTAGAGATTCAATTAATAAGTAGTTAACAGGCATCCAGATGGGACCTCGCCAGTTGGAATTGCCGCCAAATAAACCACTACTAGATTCGGCGGGTTCGTAGCTCACTTGATTGGCATCTCCATTGACATAGAAAGTATAGGGATTGTCTTTGTGAAAACGAGATAATGCCCGAATGCCATAATCACCCAAGAATTCTTGTTCATCTAACAGCTTTTCTAAGATGCGTCTTAGTTTATCCTCTGATTCAACTCTATCTAAGGTAACGTAACACAGAGCTAACATTCTCCTTGCCCCTATGCCTGTAGTTTCCATACATGCGACATTTTTCTTCAAGCGGGTGCGATGGTTGATAAACCACTCTAAACGCCCTTTGAAGTCTGGCAGCTTATTGAGAGTTTCGGGTTCGAGAGTCATGACGGCAAACAGAGGAATCAAACCCACCATAGATCGAACTTTTAAGCGAACTCGCTCTCCGTTGGGGAGATGCAGTACATCATAGAAGAAACCATCTTCATCATCCCACAGCTGAGTTTTATCATCGCCAATATGAACCATAGCATCAGCAATATAGAGAAAATGCTCAAAGAATTTGGTTGCCATGTCTTCATAGACAGAATTTTCTAATGCCAACTCTAAGGCAATGGTTAGCATGTTAAGCGAGTACATTGCCATCCAGCTCGTACCATCAGCCTGTTCAATAAACCCCCCTGTAGGTAAAGGCGCACTGCGATCAAACACTCCAATATTATCTAGCCCTAAAAAACCTCCTTCAAAGATATTGTTACCTTCGGCATCTTTGCGATTTACCCACCAAGTAAAGTTAAGCAGTAATTTCTGAAAGACTCTTTCCAAAAATTGGCGATCGCCCTTGCCCTTTCTTTTTTCCTCAATCTTATAGATCCGCCAGGTCGCCCAGGCATGGACAGGAGGATTAACATCGCCAAATGCCCATTCATAAGCGGGAATTTGCCCATTAGGATGCATATACCATTCCCTGGTCATAATATCTAACTGATTTTTGGCAAAATCGGGATCGACTAGGGCAATAGGCAGACAGTGAAAAGCTAAGTCCCAAGCAGCATACCAAGGATACTCCCACTTGTCGGGCATCGAGATAATATCTTCGTTATCAAGATGTAACCATTGATGGTTGCGTCCGTAATTTCTCTCAGGGGGAGGTGTGGGTTGAGTCGGATCGCCATTCAGCCAGCGTTCAATATCGAACTTATAATATTGCTTGCTCCATAGCATTCCCGCAAAAGCTTGTCTTTGAACATTAATCAGATCATCATTTAATGTCTGCTGGTTAATTTGTTGATAAAATTCATCTGCTTCAGCAATGCGAGTGGTGAAAATATTATCAAGGTTTTTACCTAAAGGATCGCTCAAATCTGACTTATTGCTTAAGCGCAGTTTAATAACCTGTGATGTTTTAGGCGCAATAGTTAACCGATAGCGAGCTGAAAATTTAGTCCCAGTATGATCGGGATTAACTGCTTCTTTGTCGTTGTTAACTACATAGTTATTGATGCCATCTTTAAAATATTGCTTGCCATTATCGTAATTAAATATTTTGGCAGAGTTAGTTTCGTTTTCGGTAAACAATAATTCAGGATTACCTTCTGGATAAAAGTAATAATCCCCCTGCTGTGGGTGATAAGTTTTTATTTGTCCAGGAGGCAAATGACTATTTTCTCTGACGCTAATTGTCGGTTTAGTCGTATTTTCGCCCCAAGACCAGGTATTACGGAACCATAATGTTGGTAACACATCTAGGGTTTGCGCTGTATCACCATGATTGCTCGCAGTAATTTTGATGACAATATCTTCGGGCGTACTTTTGGCATATTCAACTAAAACATCGTAGTAATTATTATCAGCAAATACTCCCGTATCCAATAACTCATACTCCATTCCCCCTCTTCCTCTTTGCCGATTTTCTGCTTCTAATTCTGCATAAGGAAATTCTGCTTGGGGATATTTATATAAACCCTTTAGGTATGAGTGAGTTGGGGTACTGTCGAGATAAAAATAATAATCCTTAACGTCTTCACCGTGATTGCCTTGAGAGCCAGTCAAGCCATAGATGCGTTCTTTTAAAATCGGATCTTTACCATTCCATAAAGCCACGGCAAAACAAAGCTGTTGCTGACTATCGCTAATACCTAAAATTCCATCCTCACCCCAGCGATATGCTCGCGATCGCGCTTGATCATGAGAGAAATAATCCCATGCTTCACCTGAAGCACTATAGTCTTCTCTGACTGTCCCCCACTGTCTTTCGCTAAGGTAGGGACCCCATTTTTTCCAGCCAGATTGTTGTAAACGTTCTGATTCTTGAGTCATAGTTCTTATTATTTTCGCCAATCAAATTCAGGTAAGCATTGAGGTGAAGTTATCGGTTATTAGTCATTCGTGACAAGTTAATACTGTGTGTTGTTTGTCAACTAGTTCTTAGCTCTTAGCTTTTAGTTTTGAGAGATTGCTAGACTTTTAAGATTGAAAAAAGCAATGGCATTAAAATCAATCTCAATCTACATCTAGTGCTATTAAATTAATTAAACATCACTTACAGCCCTTAACTTTTTTCTTTTTTACTTAACTTGTCAGCAATGGTTATTATATTTATTAGCTGTATATTATTACCCACCTGTAGCAAAACCTGGATATAGAGTCATGCCGCCATCCACAAAAATTGTAGTGCCGTGGATATATTCTGAATCATCCGAGGCTAACCAAACCGCAGCTTTGCCGATGTCTTCTGGTACTCCGACACGATTGTAAGGAATTAATTTTAGTAGTTCTGCTTCCGCTTCTGGTGTTCCCCAAGCACTTTGGTTAATCGGGGTTTTGATTGCTCCTGGAGCGATACTATTGATCCGAATTTTGTAGGGTGCGAGTTCCTGTGCCATACTCTGCATCAAGAGCATAACTCCCCCTTTGGAGGCAGCATAGTTGCAATGACCTGCCCAAGGAATCACTTCATGTACTGAACTCATGCAAATAATTACCCCCGCCGAAGCGGATTTATCGGGGACAACCCCGCGACGCATAAATTCTTGAGCAGCTTCTCTGGCACAAAGAAATTGTCCTGTTAAGTTCACATCAATTACCTTTTGCCATTGAGCTAAAGTCATATCTACCAGATTGGCATCTTTTTGCAACCCAGCATTATTGACCAAGATATCAATGGTTTCATATGCTTCATAGATCTGCTGAAACATGCTTTTCACCTGATCCTCTTGACTAACATCAGCTTGAATTGCGATCGCTTCTCCTCCAGCAGACTTAATTTCGTCAACGACGGCTTCGGCACCTTTAGAACTGCGGGCATAATTCACCACCACTTTTGCCCCTTCGGCTGCCAGACAGGTGGCAACCGCCGAACCAATACCAGAACTCGAACCCGTAACTAAAGCCACTCGATTCTGCAATCGTTTCATCTTGATAATCCCAATAAGGCGAAAAGAACAACTATTGATAACAACTATAAGATTGGAACGCCCTGGAAACGGGGTAACTTCTTTTAGTCATTGATTAAATTTAATTTCTCTTAATATCTTCTAGCTCAAAGACTACCTTTGCCTAGTTCCTAACCTGCTACTTAGTCTGGAATTGCTGGTGAGGGCGGTAATCTTATCTAGCAAGCAATCGGGTTTCACTAAAAAATGCAGCATATGAAGATTGATACACATCAGGCGCACCCTAGATATTGCAACGCAAAACTTAGATTTATCTTAGATTTGCATTAAATTTCCATAACATAATATGCCACGCCATTATCCCCTTCCACAGAAAAGTTACCCAGGTTATCTTGAATATATGTAAACTCAAAGCGATCGCTAGTGAAGAGATGACTGCCTGTATCATTGTTGAGCATTCGATAGAGAGGAATCGTCGTGACATTTTCTTGTTCCCTAGCAAAAGCGTAGTATGCCACACCTTCTAAGCTATAGTTATCAAGATTATCAACAATGTAGTTTTTTTCGTCAATATTCATTGTAAATAAATGCGCCCCCGTTTCACTATTAAAGAAGCGATATACGGCTGCCGCTTCGGTAATTACTGCGCCAGTCAAAGAATCTAAATTACTCCTCAATGCCGCAAATGATTCTCCCTCATAGTCATAGCTCAAGTTTCCCGCATCACTTTCTTGCTGGATAATATTACTTTCATTACCATCCGCAGTATAGAAGTGAAAACCTTTTTTATACTGGTAGAAACGTTTTACTGTGGCGAGATCTAAGTTTAGTTCAGCTGGCTCATCATCAATGATGGTATCAGACGTAACACCATCCCAACCAATTGCGATCGCACTTTGAGCGACCTGCAAACTAGGATCGAAGGTAATGGAGTAATCGAAAGGAGAACTGCCAGAAGTAGTTTGATTCATCCTGGTAGTATCAACCCGACGAGGACTAAAATAAGAATCTGCTTGCAGCACAATATTATGATCTTCAAAAGCTAGATTAGTCGGAACTAAACTATTTGTCTTGCCATTACTCAAAACCGCACTTATAAAAGTTCCCTTACCAACAGTTCCTTCGCCACTACTTGGATCAATTTTTAAGAGAACAGTGGCTTTTGCTCCCCCACCTTGACCATAGCTGGACAACCAACCATCTTCAGTAAAGCGACGAAAATCTTGCTCGGCACTACCTTGAGTCCCATCAGTAGTAAAAGCAGCATATAGATTCTCATTTCCATCCCACAGTAGAGCAATACCACGAGCATCAGCACCAGTAGTTTCAATATTGGTAGTTACCCAATCTCTCTCTCCATTGGTAAAGCTAGTCAGGATCGGATTTTGATTATTGCTACTAACTTGATTAGTCCCGATATAGATATTAGTGTTGCCACTGCTAACTACCGCCACGTTTTTTTCTATCAGGGTGGTTTCATCATCCGTAGGCTTGAACTTAACCACGCTGTTGTTAATATCAAAACTGGAATTAGTTAGGGCAACTGGGGAATTTTCTTCGTTCATTTAGTATGGATTTATAACGGATGCGGTTAACTGACATTTGTAGCTAGTCTCAGCTTACCCACCGCCTAGACTTGAAACTTCTGTATTCATACCAACCTATTCCAAACATACATCACTAGCTTCAGGGTTTTTTGCTATTAATGGCTCAGGAGTAAAAGTATGACAAGTCAAAGATAAAGATATTACGTATTTTTGCTAATAGATCATTAATTATCTCTTTATTAGTGATAATGAGGCATCAGGCAAATCTGCTGCTCTATGTCCCTCAATATCAAGGTAAAAATATGGCTGGCGATCGCAATATCAATACTGAAGGTGGCAACTACAATGAAAACTTCAGAGATTATATTGTTAATGTCAATCCCAACAACAACCAAACTCGCTTAGAATATCGCAATCGCCAGACTTTACTCAATAAGGTCAATAATTTTTGGATTAAAGGAGTTTTAGAAAAATCTCTACTTAACCAAATATTGATTGAATTAAATTTGGAAGAACGACCAGGTGCAGCATCCTATCCCTGGAATATATCTTTGCAGTCACCTAATAATAAACCAAAGCCTCTACCCCAAGGAACTAAAATCATCGATATTTTTCAACAGATTGACGAGGGAGAGTCGTTATTAATTTTGGGTGAACCTGGCGCGGGCAAAACTACAACTTTGCTCGACCTTACTCGTGAATTAATTGATCGTGCCAAGAAGAATGACGAAGACTCAATTCCTGTAGTATTCAACCTATCTTCTTGGAAGGTTAATAAGAGAAAATTTGCAGATTGGCTAGTTGAAGAACTAAACAGCCAGTATAAAGTTCCTAATAAAATTGCAAGATCTTTTATCAAACACGATCGCTTACTTCTATTACTAGATGGACTCGATGAAGTTGAAGCTGGATGTCGAGATGACTATATTAATGCTTTAAATCAGTTTCGTCAACAACATTGCCCAAAAATTGTTGTATGCAGTCGCATCAAAGACTATGAAACTCTGGATAAAAGTTTACAATTTCAAAAAGCTATTTGTTTGAGATTACTTACTTTAGAACAAGTTCGTTGTTATCTGAATAGCTTAGGTTTTAATATTACAGGATTAAAAGCTTTAATTGAAAAAGATGAAGCTCTACAAGAATTAGCTAAATCTCCCTTAATGCTCAACGTGATGATTTTAGCTTATCAGGGAGTAGATATTGAAGATATGCCAGAAACAAATGTAATTGAAGAACGACAAACAAGGCTGTTTGATGATTATATTGGGCGAATGTTGAATTACGATCGAACTTTTATTTATCAAGCTTCCTCCAAAAACAGACATAAATACGCAAAAGAATATGCAAAATCGTGGTTGATTTGGCTCGCAAAAAAAATGTCTCATGAATCTAAAACAGTATTTTTGATTGAGAGAATACAACCTACCTGCATAAATAAACCAGTGGACAAACTTCTTTATTTGCTGATATATCTGTCGATAGAAACAATACTACACATTTCATCAGCATTATTAGGAACTTTGGCTTTATTTATGTTTTCCAAAAACCTGGACTTATTCCAATTATCCTTAAAAATAATGACTTGGGGGTTTGTAATTTTATTTTTTACACTTTATATTGCAAGAATTGGGTATCTATCAACTGATAATATTGATGAGAACTTTAGAATAAAACCAGTAGAAAACTTGAGTTTTTCTTATAAAAGATTTGTGCAAACTTGGAAGAGTGAAT
>JBCDEP010000132.1:0-18522 GCA_039179675.1 Cyanobacteria bacterium P01_G01_bin.67 | reverse complement strand
GGGAGCTTGGAACGGGAAAAAACATTTTTCTTCTTTGAGCATAGTGGAGATGTAGATACAGAGTGGCGATTTAGCCCGGGAGGTTCTAGAAGTGACGAGCTTAGTTTAAATGACTTTCTTCGTCTGCTATGGATAAACATCCCCGAGTTTGAAGATGAAATCAATCAGTACCTTGCTACTGAAGACCCTCTAGATGCCTATAACCAGCTATTAAGCTTGATCGATCTTGGTATTACAGATGAAGTATTGACAACTACTGAGCTTGATGGTCGAGTAGCCGAATTTATTAGAAGTGGTGGTCTCAATGGTGAGGGTGGCTTCACTCAGCCAGCACTTAGCGGAGACCTGGGCGACGGTGTTCCCACTCCTGGCGTTCCCGATCCTGGTGATTCTTCTGTAATTTTGGGTACTGATGGCAATGACCGTCTCAAAGGTACAGCAGAAGCTGACCTGATTTTCGGCTTTGGTGGTGCAGACCGCATCAATGGCTTGGATGGTAATGACATCATTTCTGGTGGTGATGGTTTAGACCATCTCAACGGTAATGATGGCAACGACAGCATCTTTGGCGGCTATCGCACTGACCGTATTAATGGTGGTGCAGGTGATGACCTTCTCAGTGGTGATGGAGGTAATGACTCAGTTCGCGGTGGTGCAGGTGATGACCTCCTCCTGGGCGTTTCTGGCAACGATACCTTAGTTGGTGAAGCAGGTAGTGATACTTTTGTCTTTGGCAACGGTGATGGCACTGATCGCATTAATGACTTTGACCCCAGTGAAGATTTTATTGGTTTGATAGAAGGGGAACTTATTTTTGCCGATATCTCCCTGACTCAAGAGGGCAAAAACACTATTTTGGGTGTTAGCAGCACAGGAGAGGAGTTAGCTGTGTTGGTTAAGGTATCTGCCGATGCAATAAGTGAGGATAACTTTGTCACTATTGCCGATATCTCTAATATCGATGATGCGATCTAAAAGGGCGATCTCCTGTAGGGTGGGCAAATTATAATCTTGATAGCAAATGTGAATTAATTCATTTGCCC
This sequence comes from Cyanobacteria bacterium P01_G01_bin.67, assembly GCA_039179675.1. Lineage (GTDB taxonomy): Bacteria > Cyanobacteriota > Cyanobacteriia > Cyanobacteriales > Xenococcaceae > Waterburya. Next base: position 17,479 of record JBCDEP010000132.1, on the reverse strand, counting down.
ACCGCCTGCTGTTATTCTTTATTGTAAAAAGCGAAAAATCTATACCGTAAAGCACCCTAGAAAACAGTCCTTTCTTGAAGATCTATCTTGAGTTTCTAGTATCGCTAGCTTTGCTGAATGCTTAATGATTTTTGGCATAATAAGGGAATGAAATGTCCCAAATGTAACTCACAAAGAGTAGTTAAAAACGGTGTTTCTGGTATGTAACCGATGGATGGGAAGTTTATCCAGGATTTATTGAACCAAAAAGACCATTTAGTTAGCAAAACCTATATGACAAGAGTGGAGGGGGAGAATACTAGACTTAGGCATTATTTGGCTCGTCTTTATCCTAAAACTTTGTGTTATTCCAAATCAATTGAAATGCTTCGATATTCGATTCGTCTTATACTTCATTATCTTAAGTTTAAAACTATTGTAGTGATCGCTTAAATCATTGCCTATTCAGCAACGCCCTTTTGTTTTACGGCGTTGCTGAATAGGTAATGATTCCTTAATTTTGCATTAAATTGAATTCAAAAAGCTTAGAGCTTGGAGTTTTAAACTACGAGTAAGCATTTTGTACGTCATACTTAAAATCACCAACGCCAACAAAAGTAATTGGCTGTTGAAAGCTCCTCAAACTGAACTTATAAGTTGAGATAAGCCTTAAAATGAACGATCTTTACTTTTTGCGACAAACCCCTTTTTTCATTAGTCTTATTTAATTACAATTATTTTACATCTTGTACGCTTAGGGTTTATCAAATGTTTCAGCAGCCTTGGCGATTTATTTTTCTCAGCAGCTTTGCAGCAGGGGGAATTCTGGGAAGTTTGGGTAGTTTCCCTTCATCTGTATTAGCTCAGATTAACCCCGATAGTAGTCTGGGCAACGAGAACTCTGTGGTAACACCCAATGTATTATCAGAACGAGGGATTATCGATCGCATTGACGGAGGGGCAATTCGCGCTGATGCCTTGTTTCATAGCTTTCGAGATTTTAATGTAGATCTAGGGCAACAGGTATATTTTGCCAATCCTGCCTTAATTAACAACATCTTTAGTCGCGTTACTGGGGTCAATAGTTCTAAGATTTTTGGCACTCTTGGAGTGTTGGGCAATGCCAACCTATTTTTAATCAACCCCAATGGTATTTTGTTTGGTGCTGATGCCCAACTGGATGTCAGGGGTTCATTTGTGGGTAGTACCAGCAATAGTTTAGTTTTTGATAATGGTTATAGCTTTAGTACGGTTAATCCCGATGTCCTTCCCCTACTAGCGGCGACTGGCTCGGAAGGTTTAGCTAGTTGGTTGCCCCCAACTTCTGGAACTATTGCCAATACTGGTAAGTTAACAGTCGGTGAGGATTTGACCTTAGCAGGTAACAAACTTAACTTAGAAGGTGAGCTTCAATCTGGAGGTGATCTAACTTTACAAGCAACAGATTCTTTAACCATTCGTGATACTGCCAATAATCCCTTTGTTGCTGATGCGGGCAAAGAGCTGCTTCTCCAGGGCAATCAGACTCTAGATATCTTTACACTCAACCATCCAGACAGTGGGCTATTTTCTGATAGTGATATGGCGTTGCGCTCGAATAATCAGGTACTTGGGGATACCCATTTCTTTGCTAGGGGCAATTTTCAGGTTGAACGGTTAGATGGCAGTCCAGGTATATTAACCAGCCCTAAAGATCCGATTGTTCGTGCTAACGGTGATGTCAGTTTTGAAAGTTACACGGGAGCATCTCTCCATATCCTGGCAGGGGGTAGTGTGGAGATTCGAGATATCGAGATTACGGGTTCAGATACTCAGGAAAACTCGTTGCAAGAACAGGTCACGCTGTCAGACAGTTCAACTACCGTAAATATTGATGGCAATGCCGAGCCTACCTTAGATATTAGGGCTGGAACATTGGCAGTGGGTTCCCCAGGAGTTATACCTAATGCTCCCGATGGCTTTGTACCCGCAATACCTGCAACAGAAGGAACTGGAACAAGTGCGAATATAAATATTGATAGTATTAACAATCCTGGTGGTCTGGTTTTTTTAACTAATCAGTATCAACCTAATCTCGAACTAACTGGAGACATTGACGTTGGTTCAGTCAGCACGGCAACCGATCCGACTAGTAGTCTCGATGCTGGTTCAGTGTTTATGGACTCCCGTGGAGGCATAATCTTTAATGACATTAATGTATCAGGTGCAGAATTCAATACATTTTTTGAAACTGGTCTGGGTGGTAATGCTGGAGATGTAACCCTATTAGCTCAAAATGATATTTTCAGACCTTTCCCTTCCACAATTATCTCCGATGGCTTGAGAGGAGGAAATATTACTTTATTAAGTAATACAGCAATTACTCAGGATAATGTTCCTCTTGATGCTGATACTACACTATATGAGATTAGAAGCGAAACTTTCGATCCTGTTAGAGGAGGAGATATCCGCCTCACAGCTCCTTCAATTGAAATAATTGGTAGGCTCTTCTCTAATATTGAAAATGGAGAAGGGGGAGACATCTTTCTAGAAGCAGATTCCTTAGTTGTTGATCGAACCACTATTGGTTCTCAGCTTTTTGGTTCTGGGACAGCAGGGGATACTATTGTTCGAGCTGACTCTCTGACTCTTTCAGCATTTGCCCAAATTGGAAGTATTGCTACTGGATTTAGTACCCAAGGAGGTCGGGGTGGAAATGTCATTGTAGAAGCTAATTCAATATCTGCTGAGGATGGAGCTCAAATTGTTTCTGGTACATTCGGTTTGGGGAATGGGGGTGATATTAACATTACTGCTCAAGATATTTCTCTGTCTGGCTTTATATCTGAAGAACTGGCTTCCTTATTTGACACCCTGGAAGACTTCAACCCAACTGCAATTCGTAGTACAGTCGACGAAGATTCAGAGGGTAATAGTGGCAACGTTACAATTGTGACAGATACCCTCTCCATTACAAATGGTGCATCAATTGAAACCACGTCCTTTGGGATGGGTAATGCAGGTAATATAAACATTGAAGCTAGCCAGTCAATTCAGGTGGATGGCGCAGTTTTATTCAATCTTACTAATAGAAGTGAAGCCAGTCTTATTACCAGCGAAATCTTTGAAGAGGCAGTTGGGCAAGGAGGAGATATTACCATCACCACACCAGTTCTCGATGTGACCAATGGGGGAACGATTACGGCAGTATCCGATGGAGATGGTGATGCGGGTTCAATAGATATTAATGCGACTCAATCTGTAGCGATTGATGGTGTGGTTGCATTTGAAAATGTCGATCCAAATCAAGTAGATCCCATTCGTGAAAGTGAAATCGCTGTTTTTACAGCCGAAAATAGTACAGGAGATGGAGGAACACTGACTCTCACAACCCCTTCTCTCTCACTAACTAATAACGGTCGGCTAATTGCTTCAACTCTATCCCCCGAAGAGGGAGCAGATGCTGGAGATATTATTTTGAACGTCAGCGATAGCCTATTTATCGATGGTGAAGGCAGTGGTATTTTATCCGACACTTCTTCTGACTCTATCGGTCAGGGGGGCAGCATTGATATTAACTCCCCATTAATTCTTGTTCAAAATGATGGCACTATTACAGTTGACAGCCAAGGTGCGGGCATAGGCGGAGATATCTTCATTACTTCTGACCGACTGGAACTCCTAGATCGCGGTTCGATCTCTGCCGAGGCAGCCAGTAATGATGGAGGTAACATCACCCTTAATCTCGATTCTTTATTATTGCTCCGCAATCAAAGCAACATCTCCGCCACTGCGGGAACTGCTGGAGGCTTTGGGGATGGGGGGAACATCACCATCAATATGCCTGACGGGTTCATTGCCTCTGCCCTTACAGAAGATAATAATATCTCTGCCAATGCTTTTGAAGGAGATGGAGGAAATATAGAAATTACTGCTTTAGAAATTTTTGGCATTGAGTTTCAAGAACAACCTACCCCCTTCAGCGATATCACCGCTAGCTCTGAATTCGGTCTTCAAGGTACAGTCACCATCGAGAGAAACGATGTTGACCCCAGCGATGATTTGGTTGAGCTACCCACTGATGTTGTTGATGCCACTCGGCTAGTTGCTCGTGGTTGTGGCGCAGGCTCTGACAATACTGCCGCAGCCCTGGGAGAATTTTCTATCACTGGTCGAGGTGGTTTACCTCCTACTCCTAGTCAATTCAATACTCAAACTAGCCTATTAACCTGGGAAACTCTTGACTCCGAAACAAAAATAGAGTCTGGACAACTTCCTGAGCAAGGCAATTCCCTTGAGCCTCCAACCCCAGCCAAACAAATTGTCGAATTCCAAGGCTGGATTATCAATGAAAACGGCGAAGTCATTCTTACTGCGGATGCTGCAACCAGCTCACCTCATCAATCTTGGCAGCCAGCCGCTTCCTGTGAAGTTGATAACTAGGTATACTCCATTTCCTGGGCTAAACTCTCAAAACTACAAGCTATTCAACAACTTTCGTGGTGAAAGATATCTTTATGTAAGATTAAAAATTAAAAAATAACTGCTAAATTAATCATCTTTCTCTGAATGATGAGATTATTTTAAATAGCAACTTAAATCAGTTTATTTTTAACAAGAGTTCACAGACAGTTTTAAGGTGTTGAAGGGTATCACCTACAACAATATTCTCTGTAATAACATGATTTCTTAAGCCGGTATCAGAAAGGAAATAAGAATGGATGATACCATCAAGAGAAAGAATGCTGGTTTGCTAGGTGTCAAAGTTCCCCAACAAAAATTTATGTATGGGCTGTTTTTAGTTCTAATAAGTTATATGAATAAAGCAACATTTGTAACACAAACCAGTACGGTGTCACAGGCATTATAAATATCGATTCAAAAGATCTCCCATAATCCTGCTTTATTTTTAGCCTTTCCTAAAAAGTAAGAGAAACAAGAGATAAGTTTTTATTTATGAGGAGAATGAAAAAATGACATCAATTAATCGAGAAAAGTTATTGGTTTGAAATCCTCTTCTAATAAGAGAGATGTGTAGAAAAGGTTTATTTTTAGTTAAATGACAAAAAAATTTTATGGAAAGAATTGATATTCATCCGACCCATACATACGAGAAATTTAAACTGCGTTGCGGTCGCCCAGAACCCTTTGGGGCAACTCTAGTGCCAGGGGGTGTTAATTTCTCTATCTTTTCCAGTCATGCTACATCCTGTAATTTAGTTCTTTTCAAGAAACACGAATCCAAACCAATGGCTGAAATTCCTTTCCCAAAGGAATTTCGTATTGGCAATGTCTACTGTATGGTGGTTTTCGATCTTAATTATGAAGAACTTGAATATGGCTATCGTATGGATGGACCCAATAATTTTCAGGAAGGACACTGGTTTAATGAAAGCAAAATTTTGATGGACCCCTATGCCAAAATTATTGGCGGTAGAGATGTTTGGGGAATAGAGCCAGATTGGAACAATCTCTATCAACATCGGGCGCGGATTGCTTTTGATGATTTCGATTGGGAAGACGACCGTCCTCTGGAAATTCCCCCAGAAGATCAAATTATCTATGAAATGCACGTCCGCAGTTTTACTTACGATCCTTCTTCTGAAGTTAAAGAGACGCATCGTGGAACATTTGCAGGCATTCGGGATAAAATTCCTTACTTTAAAGAGTTGGGAATTAACGCTATTGAGTTGATGCCTATTTATGAATTCGATGAGTTTGAAAATAGTCGCCCCAATCCAGAAACAGGAGAAAAACTATACAACTATTGGGGCTACAGTACGGTAGGCTTTTTCTCGCCCAAAGCAGGTTATGCAGCTACGGGAAAGTTTGGGATGCAGGTTGATGAGTTGAAGGCTCTAGTTAAAGAATTACACAAAAATGGCATTGAAATTATTCTTGATGTAGTCTTTAACCATACAGCGGAAGGAAACGAAAATGGTCCGACGATTTCTTTTCGAGGCATTGACAATCAAACTTACTATATGCTGACTCCTGAAGGATATTACTTTAATTTTAGTGGTACTGGTAATACCCTAAATTGTAACAATCCGATTGTTCGGGGTATGGTGCTTGATTGTCTACGCTATTGGGCAGCAGAATATCATATTGATGGTTTTCGCTTCGACTTAGCTGCAATTTTAGGTCGAGATCCCTGGGGCGCACCTTTAGCTAATCCACCTTTGCTGGAAACATTAGCTTTCGATCCCATCCTCGCTAATTGCAAATTAATTGCCGAAGCTTGGGATGCTGGTGGGCTCTATCAAGTCGGTTCTTTTCCTGCTTATGGACGTTGGGCAGAGTGGAACGGTAAATACAGGGATAGCATCCGTAAATTTCTGAAAGGAGATGGTAATAATTGGGACGTTTCTCAACGCCTTCAAGGTTCTCCAGATCTCTATGCTGCATCTGGCAGAGCTCCAGCAACCTCAATTAATTTCATCACAGCTCACGATGGTTTTACCCTGATGGATTTGGTTTCTTATAACAGCAAACATAACGAAGCTAATGGGGAAAATAATAATGATGGTAGTAATGATAATGATAGTTGGAATTGTGGTTGGGAAGGTGCTACAGAAGATCCTGGAATCAATGCCTTACGAGAGCGACAAGTTAAAAATGCTTTAGCGGTGTTGATGGTTTCTCAAGGGGTACCAATGATCCTGATGGGTGATGAAATGGGACGCACCAAGGGCGGGAATAATAATACCTACTGCCACGATAACAAATTAAACTGGCTGGACTGGACTTTATTAAACAGCAATGCCAACCTGTTTAAATTTTGTCAAAACTGTATTGCTTTCCGCAAAGCCCATCCTGTTTTAAGAAATAAAACTCATTTTCAGCATCGTGACTACATTGGTAGTGGTTATGCTGATATTACCTGGCATGGCACAAAAGCCTGGAATGTAGATTGGTCTGCTCATAGTAAAACCCTAGCATTTATGCTTTGTGGTAAACACGCAAAACAAGGTATATTTAAAGATAACTATATTTATGTTGCCATGAATATGCATTGGGATTCTCACTGGTTTGAAATGCCAGTGCTGCCAGAGGGGATGATGTGGCATGTCTTTGCCAATACAGGTGTTGCTGCACCAGAAGATAGTTTTGAACCAGATAAAGAGCCCGTGTTAGAAAATCAATCTGGATTATTAATTAGAGATCGCTCTATTGTCATTTTAACCGGCAAGTGAAATCTATCAAAATCTAAATATAAGCACCTACAAAATCTAAAATCGAAATTATGGCTTTTAACGCAACTCTAGAAATCACTGACGACATAGCTAAAATAACCCTATCTGGAGAATTAGATGCCAACACGGCCAAATTTTTCCAAGAAAAAGTCGAGGAAGCAGCCAAGCAAGAATTATCCAAGCTTGTTCTGATAATGCAAGACCTTGAATATATGGCTAGTGCAGGTTTGCGCGTGTTAGTGTTTTCTAAACAAAAAATGGGGTCTGGTGTTGATATTTATGTTGTTGCTCCTCAAGAAATGGTGATGGATACTTTGGAAAAGACGGGCTTTCATCATAGTGTAATCATATTAGATAGTTACGATCCCACCCTAATAGGATAGGTTTTTGGCTAGTGAGATAAAAAAATATATAGGGCATGCAGACAAAATTAAATACTTTTTTAGATATTAACCCGAGAAATTAATACTAAGTATGCTCATTAAATTTGAATATCTCAGATGAGACATTCTATATTTAGTCTAAGCTTTGACTAATTTTGTTTGCTTTTCTCATTGATCACCGTTAACACGAGTTTCTGATACTTAAATTGTTGTGCTGGAAAGATTGTTTATGGAACCTCTAACAGTACCTGGAACATTAGATTCTTTAGGAGCGATCGCTTCTTATGTAATGGAAGCAGCGAAACAAGCTTGCTTGGATAAAAAAGCTTCTTACAAACTTCGGCTAGCCGTAGATGAAATTGCTACTAATATTATTATCCATGCATATCAAGAAGCTGACTGTGAAGGGTTAGTAGATTTGCGAGCCGATATTGACGATCGGAGTCTTACCATTTGCATCGAAGATAGTGGTATAGCTTTTAACCCTTTAGAACAATTACCATTAGAAGAAGAAAATCTGAATAAACCTCTTAAAGAGCGACCAATTGGCGGGCTAGGACTATATTTAGCTGTTGATGGTGTCGATCATTTCTTCTATGAAAGAAAAGATGAACGCAATCGTAATACTTTTGTAGTTGATCGCAAATAAATTTAGCTTGTGCTTGGTTTAGTTTAATAATATATTATTAAACTAAACCAAGCACAAGCTAAATTTATTTGCGATCAACTACAAAAGTATTACGATTGCGTTCATCTTTTCTTTCATAGAAGAAATGATCGACACCATCAACAGCTAAATATAGTCCTAGCCCGCCAATTGGTCGCTCTTTAAGAGGTTTATTCAGATTTTCTTCTTCTAATGGTAATTGTTCTAAAGGGTTAAAAGCTATACCACTATCTTCGATGCAAATGGTAAGACTCCGATCGTCAATATCGGCTCGCAAATCTACTAACCCTTCACAGTCAGCTTCTTGATATGCATGGATAATAATATTAGTAGCAATTTCATCTACGGCTAGCCGAAGTTTGTAAGAAGCTTTTTTATCCAAGCAAGCTTGTTTCGCTGCTTCCATTACATAAGAAGCGATCGCTCCTAAAGAATCTAATGTTCCAGGTACTGTTAGAGGTTCCATAAACAATCTTTCCAGCACAACAATTTAAGTATCAGAAACTCGTGTTAACGGTGATCAATGAGAAAAGCAAACAAAATTAGTCAAAGCTTAGACTAAATATAGAATGTCTCATCTGAGATATTCAAATTTAATGAGCATACTTAGTATTAATTTCTCGGGTTAATATCTAAAAAAGTATTTAATTTTGTCTGCATGCCCTATATATTTTTTTATCTCACTAGCCAAAAACCTATCCTATTAGGGTGGGATCGTAACTATCTAATATGATTACACTATGATGAAAGCCCGTCTTTTCCAAAGTATCCATCACCATTTCTTGAGGAGCAACAACATAAATATCAACACCAGACCCCATTTTTTGTTTAGAAAACACTAACACGCGCAAACCTGCACTAGCCATATATTCAAGGTCTTGCATTATCAGAACAAGCTTGGATAATTCTTGCTTGGCTGCTTCCTCGACTTTTTCTTGGAAAAATTTGGCCGTGTTGGCATCTAATTCTCCAGATAGGGTTATTTTAGCTATGTCGTCAGTGATTTCTAGAGTTGCGTTAAAAGCCATAATTTCGATTTTAGATTTTGTAGGTGCTTATATTTAGATTTTGATAGATTTCACTTGCCGGTTAAAATGACAATAGAGCGATCTCTAATTAATAATCCAGATTGATTTTCTAACACGGGCTCTTTATCTGGTTCAAAACTATCTTCTGGTGCAGCAACACCTGTATTGGCAAAGACATGCCACATCATCCCCTCTGGCAGCACTGGCATTTCAAACCAGTGAGAATCCCAATGCATATTCATGGCAACATAAATATAGTTATCTTTAAATATACCTTGTTTTGCGTGTTTACCACAAAGCATAAATGCTAGGGTTTTACTATGAGCAGACCAATCTACATTCCAGGCTTTTGTGCCATGCCAGGTAATATCAGCATAACCACTACCAATGTAGTCACGATGCTGAAAATGAGTTTTATTTCTTAAAACAGGATGGGCTTTGCGGAAAGCAATACAGTTTTGACAAAATTTAAACAGGTTGGCATTGCTGTTTAATAAAGTCCAGTCCAGCCAGTTTAATTTGTTATCGTGGCAGTAGGTATTATTATTCCCGCCCTTGGTGCGTCCCATTTCATCACCCATCAGGATCATTGGTACCCCTTGAGAAACCATCAACACCGCTAAAGCATTTTTAACTTGTCGCTCTCGTAAGGCATTGATTCCAGGATCTTCTGTAGCACCTTCCCAACCACAATTCCAACTATCATTATCATTACTACCATCATTATTATTTTCCCCATTAGCTTCGTTATGTTTGCTGTTATAAGAAACCAAATCCATCAGGGTAAAACCATCGTGAGCTGTGATGAAATTAATTGAGGTTGCTGGAGCTCTGCCAGATGCAGCATAGAGATCTGGAGAACCTTGAAGGCGTTGAGAAACGTCCCAATTATTACCATCTCCTTTCAGAAATTTACGGATGCTATCCCTGTATTTACCGTTCCACTCTGCCCAACGTCCATAAGCAGGAAAAGAACCGACTTGATAGAGCCCACCAGCATCCCAAGCTTCGGCAATTAATTTGCAATTAGCGAGGATGGGATCGAAAGCTAATGTTTCCAGCAAAGGTGGATTAGCTAAAGGTGCGCCCCAGGGATCTCGACCTAAAATTGCAGCTAAGTCGAAGCGAAAACCATCAATATGATATTCTGCTGCCCAATAGCGTAGACAATCAAGCACCATACCCCGAACAATCGGATTGTTACAATTTAGGGTATTACCAGTACCACTAAAATTAAAGTAATATCCTTCAGGAGTCAGCATATAGTAAGTTTGATTGTCAATGCCTCGAAAAGAAATCGTCGGACCATTTTCGTTTCCTTCCGCTGTATGGTTAAAGACTACATCAAGAATAATTTCAATGCCATTTTTGTGTAATTCTTTAACTAGAGCCTTCAACTCATCAACCTGCATCCCAAACTTTCCCGTAGCTGCATAACCTGCTTTGGGCGAGAAAAAGCCTACCGTACTGTAGCCCCAATAGTTGTATAGTTTTTCTCCTGTTTCTGGATTGGGGCGACTATTTTCAAACTCATCGAATTCATAAATAGGCATCAACTCAATAGCGTTAATTCCCAACTCTTTAAAGTAAGGAATTTTATCCCGAATGCCTGCAAATGTTCCACGATGCGTCTCTTTAACTTCAGAAGAAGGATCGTAAGTAAAACTGCGGACGTGCATTTCATAGATAATTTGATCTTCTGGGGGAATTTCCAGAGGACGGTCGTCTTCCCAATCGAAATCATCAAAAGCAATCCGCGCCCGATGTTGATAGAGATTGTTCCAATCTGGCTCTATTCCCCAAACATCTCTACCGCCAATAATTTTGGCATAGGGGTCCATCAAAATTTTGCTTTCATTAAACCAGTGTCCTTCCTGAAAATTATTGGGTCCATCCATACGATAGCCATATTCAAGTTCTTCATAATTAAGATCGAAAACCACCATACAGTAGACATTGCCAATACGAAATTCCTTTGGGAAAGGAATTTCAGCCATTGGTTTGGATTCGTGTTTCTTGAAAAGAACTAAATTACAGGATGTAGCATGACTGGAAAAGATAGAGAAATTAACACCCCCTGGCACTAGAGTTGCCCCAAAGGGTTCTGGGCGACCGCAACGCAGTTTAAATTTCTCGTATGTATGGGTCGGATGAATATCAATTCTTTCCATAAAATTTTTTTGTCATTTAACTAAAAATAAACCTTTTCTACACATCTCTCTTATTAGAAGAGGATTTCAAACCAATAACTTTTCTCGATTAATTGATGTCATTTTTTCATTCTCCTCATAAATAAAAACTTATCTCTTGTTTCTCTTACTTTTTAGGAAAGGCTAAAAATAAAGCAGGATTATGGGAGATCTTTTGAATCGATATTTATAATGCCTGTGACACCGTACTGGTTTGTGTTACAAATGTTGCTTTATTCATATAACTTATTAGAACTAAAAACAGCCCATACATAAATTTTTGTTGGGGAACTTTGACACCTAGCAAACCAGCATTCTTTCTCTTGATGGTATCATCCATTCTTATTTCCTTTCTGATACCGGCTTAAGAAATCATGTTATTACAGAGAATATTGTTGTAGGTGATACCCTTCAACACCTTAAAACTGTCTGTGAACTCTTGTTAAAAATAAACTGATTTAAGTTGCTATTTAAAATAATCTCATCATTCAGAGAAAGATGATTAATTTAGCAGTTATTTTTTAATTTTTAATCTTACATAAAGATATCTTTCACCACGAAAGTTGTTGAATAGCTTGTAGTTTTGAGAGTTTAGCCCAGGAAATGGAGTATACCTAGTTATCAACTTCACAGGAAGCGGCTGGCTGCCAAGATTGATGAGGTGAGCTGGTTGCAGCATCCGCAGTAAGAATGACTTCGCCGTTTTCATTGATAATCCAGCCTTGGAATTCGACAATTTGTTTGGCTGGGGTTGGAGGCTCAAGGGAATTGCCTTGCTCAGGAAGTTGTCCAGACTCTATTTTTGTTTCGGAGTCAAGAGTTTCCCAGGTTAATAGGCTAGTTTGAGTATTGAATTGACTAGGAGTAGGAGGTAAACCACCTCGACCAGTGATAGAAAATTCTCCCAGGGCTGCGGCAGTATTGTCAGAGCCTGCGCCACAACCACGAGCAACTAGCCGAGTGGCATCAACAACATCAGTGGGTAGCTCAACCAAATCATCGCTGGGGTCAACATCGTTTCTCTCGATGGTGACTGTACCTTGAAGACCGAATTCAGAGCTAGCGGTGATATCGCTGAAGGGGGTAGGTTGTTCTTGAAACTCAATGCCAAAAATTTCTAAAGCAGTAATTTCTATATTTCCTCCATCTCCTTCAAAAGCATTGGCAGAGATATTATTATCTTCTGTAAGGGCAGAGGCAATGAACCCGTCAGGCATATTGATGGTGATGTTCCCCCCATCCCCAAAGCCTCCAGCAGTTCCCGCAGTGGCGGAGATGTTGCTTTGATTGCGGAGCAATAATAAAGAATCGAGATTAAGGGTGATGTTACCTCCATCATTACTGGCTGCCTCGGCAGAGATCGAACCGCGATCTAGGAGTTCCAGTCGGTCAGAAGTAATGAAGATATCTCCGCCTATGCCCGCACCTTGGCTGTCAACTGTAATAGTGCCATCATTTTGAACAAGAATTAATGGGGAGTTAATATCAATGCTGCCCCCCTGACCGATAGAGTCAGAAGAAGTGTCGGATAAAATACCACTGCCTTCACCATCGATAAATAGGCTATCGCTGACGTTCAAAATAATATCTCCAGCATCTGCTCCCTCTTCGGGGGATAGAGTTGAAGCAATTAGCCGACCGTTATTAGTTAGTGAGAGAGAAGGGGTTGTGAGAGTCAGTGTTCCTCCATCTCCTGTACTATTTTCGGCTGTAAAAACAGCGATTTCACTTTCACGAATGGGATCTACTTGATTTGGATCGACATTTTCAAATGCAACCACACCATCAATCGCTACAGATTGAGTCGCATTAATATCTATTGAACCCGCATCACCATCTCCATCGGATACTGCCGTAATCGTTCCCCCATTGGTCACATCGAGAACTGGTGTGGTGATGGTAATATCTCCTCCTTGCCCAACTGCCTCTTCAAAGATTTCGCTGGTAATAAGACTGGCTTCACTTCTATTAGTAAGATTGAATAAAACTGCGCCATCCACCTGAATTGACTGGCTAGCTTCAATGTTTATATTACCTGCATTACCCATCCCAAAGGACGTGGTTTCAATTGATGCACCATTTGTAATGGAGAGGGTATCTGTCACAATTGTAACGTTGCCACTATTACCCTCTGAATCTTCGTCGACTGTACTACGAATTGCAGTTGGGTTGAAGTCTTCCAGGGTGTCAAATAAGGAAGCCAGTTCTTCAGATATAAAGCCAGACAGAGAAATATCTTGAGCAGTAATGTTAATATCACCCCCATTCCCCAAACCGAATGTACCAGAAACAATTTGAGCTCCATCCTCAGCAGATATTGAATTAGCTTCTACAATGACATTTCCACCCCGACCTCCTTGGGTACTAAATCCAGTAGCAATACTTCCAATTTGGGCAAATGCTGAAAGAGTCAGAGAGTCAGCTCGAACAATAGTATCCCCTGCTGTCCCAGAACCAAAAAGCTGAGAACCAATAGTGGTTCGATCAACAACTAAGGAATCTGCTTCTAGAAAGATGTCTCCCCCTTCTCCATTTTCAATATTAGAGAAGAGCCTACCAATTATTTCAATTGAAGGAGCTGTGAGGCGGATATCTCCTCCTCTAACAGGATCGAAAGTTTCGCTTCTAATCTCATATAGTGTAGTATCAGCATCAAGAGGAACATTATCCTGAGTAATTGCTGTATTACTTAATAAAGTAATATTTCCTCCTCTCAAGCCATCGGAGATAATTGTGGAAGGGAAAGGTCTGAAAATATCATTTTGAGCTAATAGGGTTACATCTCCAGCATTACCACCCAGACCAGTTTCAAAAAATGTATTGAATTCTGCACCTGATACATTAATGTCATTAAAGATTATGCCTCCACGGGAGTCCATAAACACTGAACCAGCATCGAGACTACTAGTCGGATCGGTTGCCGTGCTGACTGAACCAACGTCAATGTCTCCAGTTAGTTCGAGATTAGGTTGATACTGATTAGTTAAAAAAACCAGACCACCAGGATTGTTAATACTATCAATATTTATATTCGCACTTGTTCCAGTTCCTTCTGTTGCAGGTATTGCGGGTACAAAGCCATCGGGAGCATTAGGTATAACTCCTGGGGAACCCACTGCCAATGTTCCAGCCCTAATATCTAAGGTAGGCTCGGCATTGCCATCAATATTTACGGTAGTTGAACTGTCTGACAGCGTGACCTGTTCTTGCAACGAGTTTTCCTGAGTATCTGAACCCGTAATCTCGATATCTCGAATCTCCACACTACCCCCTGCCAGGATATGGAGAGATGCTCCCGTGTAACTTTCAAAACTGACATCACCGTTAGCACGAACAATCGGATCTTTAGGGCTGGTTAATATACCTGGACTGCCATCTAACCGTTCAACCTGAAAATTGCCCCTAGCAAAGAAATGGGTATCCCCAAGTACCTGATTATTCGAGCGCAACGCCATATCACTATCAGAAAATAGCCCACTGTCTGGATGGTTGAGTGTAAAGATATCTAGAGTCTGATTGCCCTGGAGAAGCAGCTCTTTGCCCGCATCAGCAACAAAGGGATTATTGGCAGTATCACGAATGGTTAAAGAATCTGTTGCTTGTAAAGTTAGATCACCTCCAGATTGAAGCTCACCTTCTAAGTTAAGTTTGTTACCTGCTAAGGTCAAATCCTCACCGACTGTTAACTTACCAGTATTGGCAATAGTTCCAGAAGTTGGGGGCAACCAACTAGCTAAACCTTCCGAGCCAGTCGCCGCTAGTAGGGGAAGGACATCGGGATTAACCGTACTAAAGCTATAACCATTATCAAAAACTAAACTATTGCTGGTACTACCCACAAATGAACCCCTGACATCCAGTTGGGCATCAGCACCAAACAAAATACCATTGGGGTTGATTAAAAATAGGTTGGCATTGCCCAACACTCCAAGAGTGCCAAAAATCTTAGAACTATTGACCCCAGTAACGCGACTAAAGATGTTGTTAATTAAGGCAGGATTGGCAAAATATACCTGTTGCCCTAGATCTACATTAAAATCTCGAAAGCTATGAAACAAGGCATCAGCGCGAATTGCCCCTCCGTCAATGCGATCGATAATCCCTCGTTCTGATAATACATTGGGTGTTACCACAGAGTTCTCGTTGCCCAGACTACTATCGGGGTTAATCTGAGCTAATACAGATGAAGGGAAACTACCCAAACTTCCCAGAATTCCCCCTGCTGCAAAGCTGCTGAGAAAAATAAATCGCCAAGGCTGCTGAAACATTTGATAAACCCTAAGCGTACAAGATGTAAAATAATTGTAATTAAATAAGACTAATGAAAAAAGGGGTTTGTCGCAAAAAGTAAAGATCGTTCATTTTAAGGCTTATCTCAACTTATAAGTTCAGTTTGAGGAGCTTTCAACAGCCAATTACTTTTGTTGGCGTTGGTGATTTTAAGTATGACGTACAAAATGCTTACTCGTAGTTTAAAACTCCAAGCTCTAAGCTTTTTGAATTCAATTTAATGCAAAATTAAGGAATCATTACCTATTCAGCAACGCCGTAAAACAAAAGGGCGTTGCTGAATAGGCAATGATTTAAGCGATCACTACAATAGTTTTAAACTTAAGATAATGAAGTATAAGACGAATCGAATATCGAAGCATTTCAATTGATTTGGAATAACACAAAGTTTTAGGATAAAGACGAGCCAAATAATGCCTAAGTCTAGTATTCTCCCCCTCCACTCTTGTCATATAGGTTTTGCTAACTAAATGGTCTTTTTGGTTCAATAAATCCTGGATAAACTTCCCATCCATCGGTTACATACCAGAAACACCGTTTTTAACTACTCTTTGTGAGTTACATTTGGGACATTTCATTCCCTTATTATGCCAAAAATCATTAAGCATTCAGCAAAGCTAGCGATACTAGAAACTCAAGATAGATCTTCAAGAAAGGACTGTTTTCTAGGGTGCTTTACGGTATAGATTTTTCGCTTTTTACAATAAAGAATAACAGCAGGCGGTGGGCAAATGAATTAATTCACATTTGCTATCAAGATTATAATTTGCCCACCCTACAGGAGATCGCCCTTTTAGATCGCATCATCGATATTAGAGATATCGGCAATAGTGACAAAGTTATCCTCACTTATTGCATCGGCAGATACCTTAACCAACACAGCTAACTCCTCTCCTGTGCTGCTAACACCCAAAATAGTGTTTTTGCCCTCTTGAGTCAGGGAGATATCGGCAAAAATAAGTTCCCCTTCTATCAAACCAATAAAATCTTCACTGGGGTCAAAGTCATTAATGCGATCAGTGCCATCACCGTTGCCAAAGACAAAAGTATCACTACCTGCTTCACCAACTAAGGTATCGTTGCCAGAAACGCCCAGGAGGAGGTCATCACCTGCACCACCGCGAACTGAGTCATTACCTCCATCACCACTGAGAAGGTCATCACCTGCACCACCATTAATACGGTCAGTGCGATAGCCGCCAAAGATGCTGTCGTTGCCATCATTACCGTTGAGATGGTCTAAACCATCACCACCAGAAATGATGTCATTACCATCCAAGCCATTGATGCGGTCTGCACCACCAAAGCCGAAAATCAGGTCAGCTTCTGCTGTACCTTTGAGACGGTCATTGCCATCAGTACCCAAAATTACAGAAGAATCACCAGGATCGGGAACGCCAGGAGTGGGAACACCGTCGCCCAGGTCTCCGCTAAGTGCTGGCTGAGTGAAGCCACCCTCACCATTGAGACCACCACTTCTAATAAATTCGGCTACTCGACCATCAAGCTCAGTAGTTGTCAATACTTCATCTGTAATACCAAGATCGATCAAGCTTAATAGCTGGTTATAGGCATCTAGAGGGTCTTCAGTAGCAAGGTACTGATTGATTTCATCTTCAAACTCGGGGATGTTTATCCATAGCAGACGAAGAAAGTCATTTAAACTAAGCTCGTCACTTCTAGAACCTCCCGGGCTAAATCGCCACTCTGTATCTACATCTCCACTATGCTCAAAGAAGAAAAATGTTTTTTCCCGTTCCAAGCTCCC
>JBCDEP010000025.1:0-51950 GCA_039179675.1 Cyanobacteria bacterium P01_G01_bin.67 | reverse complement strand
GACCTCTAATGTTCCCATCTCGGAAAACCCTATTTTACAGGCACTGTTATTCAAGAAGAAAACCATTGATTTATCCGATCTCGAACAGCAACAACAGCTAGCTCGCTACGAACTACCCTGGCATGCTAGAGCCAGAGCCTTGATGATTGTACCGCTGATAGTGGAAGACGAGATTATCGGCAGCATTACCCTCCGACAGTCTGATGCTTCCCGTAACTGGAGCCCTTCGGAAATTGAGTTGGCCGAAGCTGTTGCCGACCAAGCAGCGATCGCCGTTCAGCAGGCAAAACTTTATCAGAAGCTAAAAATTGAGGAACAGAAGGTCAGAAAACTTAACAACTATTTGACTGAATCGGTATTGAAGCGATTCCTACCAGAAACAATTGTTAACAAGGCGGCAACAGGACAACTTTCCCTCTATTTAAGTCCAGAACCTCGTCGAATTACTGTTTTATTCTGTGACTTAGCAGATTTCACCAATCTCTCAAGTCAGTTAGATGTGCTTTCTGTAGCAGAAATACTGAATGAATATCTCGAAGCAATGACTAGAGCAGTATTTGATCGCGGTGGCACCGTGGATAAGTTTATTGGCGATGGTATTATGGCAATGTTTGGCGCTCCTGAAGATTTATCTTGTCCCGAACAGGCAAGTAGAGCAATTGCGACTGCCAAAACCATGTATTTTTATCTACACAAGTTAAATGAGCGTTGGCAAGCAAAAGCTTTCGAGACAGGACGAAAAATTCCGATCTTGAAAATGCGCTGTGGTATTCATCAGGGAAAGGCCGTTGTCGGCATGTTTGGTGGGAAGCAGCGAAAAGACTATACAGCCGTGGGCAAAGTAGTTAATATTGCGGCTCGTCTCGAAGGTGCGGCTGCTCCTAACAGTATTCTGATTTCAGAAGCCGTAGCCAATTGCTTGAAACATAAAGTTGATTGGGGACAGGGAAACAACTTTAAACTCAAGGGTATCGAGCGAGATTTTCGCGCTTTTACCGTTAGGGTGAAATCACTGGAGAGTGCAAGCACTAGTCCGTCAGCATTTTAAGGCGAGCTTAAGAGCAAGAAATCTCATCATGATTAATGCTAGTTTTGATTCTAGTCGCTTCAACGGGAGTGCGTAATCCGCCAGCTGAGAAGGATCACGGGAATTATACCTACTAGTACAATCGCCAATGCAGGAGCAGCAGCTTCAGCTAACCTTTCATCGGAGGCGTATTGATAAACTCGAATACCCAAAGTATCGAAGTTGAAGGGTCGAATCACCAGGGTAGCGGGCAGTTCTTTCATCACATCGACAAAAACCAACATTGCCGATGTCAACAATCCTCCAGACATTAAGGGAGTATGAACTTTCCACAGAGTACTAGTTGAGCCATATCCTAGACTACGAGAAGCATCATCTAAGCTAGGCGCAATTTTATTTAGACTTGATTCAATAGAACCAAAGGCTACTGCTAAAAAACGAACTAAATAAGCGAAAATTAACGAAACAATTGTTCCTGAAAGTAATAATCCCGTTGCGGTATTAAAAGTGGCGCGCATCCAGCTATCGATAATATTGTCTACCTCTGCCACGGGAATCAGGATACCTACGGCAATTACTGAACCAGGAATAGCATAGCCCATAGCTGCAATTCTAACTGCGGTTTTCATTAGCCAGCTAGGTTCTAATCTTTGACCATAAGCCATTAATAATGAGACTAATGTGGCTAAAATTGCTGTCAAAATAGATAAAATAAAGCTATGCTTAGCCAAGCTCCAAAAATCTCTGTCAAAAGCAGTATTTAGATTATTAAGAGTCAATTGCAACAAATATAATCCTGGAATAATAAATCCGCAGACAACTGGAATCAGACAAAATACTAGTGCTAATATACTATGCCCCAGATTGAGCTGAAAGGGAGTAAGTCTTTTAGTTGAGCTGGAGCTGTCATAATATTGAGCCGCGTTACGCGATCGCCTCTCCCATAAGATTAGAATTAAGATAAATATCATGAGGCAAGCTGCTAACTGTGCTGCCGCTGCTCGCTCCCCCAAGCCAAGCCAAGTCCGATAAATTCCTGTAGTAAAGGTATTGACTCCAAAATATTCGACAGTCCCCAAATCATTGAGGGTTTCCATTAACGCCAATGCCAACCCTGCCGTAATTGCTGGTCTAGCTAAAGGTAAAGCAACTGAGAAAAAACTGCGCCAGGGATTACATCCTAGAGAGCGACTAGCCTCAATAGTGCAGACTGACTGTTCGATAAATGCCACTCGTGCCAGTAAATAAACGTATGGATAAAGTACCAAAAGCAGCATGACTGCCGCTCCCCAGAGAGAGCGAATTTCAGGGAACCAATATTCTGAGAAGCTTTGCCAACCAAATAAATTTCTCAATCCTGTTTGTACTGGACCAAAATAACCCAGCATCTCGGTATAAGCATAGGCTAAGAGATAAGCAGGGGCTGCCAGAGGCAAAAGAAGTGCCCATTCTAGCCATTTGCTGCCCCAAAAGTGACACATCGTCACTAACCAAGCTGTTCCCACTCCAATAAGACAGACTCCAGTTCCTACTAGCAGCATTAGTAAACAGGAGTTAATTAGATAGTCTTTTAAGACAGTCGCCGCTAAATGTTCCCAGATTGCCCCAGATTTGGTAAAAACACTGCTAAAGACAAATAGGATTGGTGTTGCAATGAGAAGAGCGATCGCTAATACTAGTATCGTCCAACTATTGAGCGCCAAACGCTGGATTATTTTACTTGCTGGGGAGGGAGTCAAATCAGATTTACCTTTTCTAGGGAATTATAAAATTCTACCTGCCCAATCAAAATTTAAGTTGTTGAAGAAAGAAACATATGTCGAATCCATTATGTCTACCAAAAGCTTGATGTATCTGGACAAAAGTTGAGATATTTAACAAGGAATATAGAACTGTAACGTAACTATGTTTTAACTTATACAAGACTTTCCAATTTGAATTCAATTAGCTTTAATGCAGATATGAGTCTTTTGGCAGCAGCTATGTCTAGCGAGGAAAAGATTCTCTTGTTATAAAATCTTGAGAATAGAGTGATGAATGATCCGTCAAAGCGAGATATCTTACTCCTGGAGCTAGAGAGAGAACGTTCTATCCGTCGTACCGTCAGGCTTTTGTATGCCAAGCGCTCAAGAATTCGTGACGAACTAGATCGCCTAATCAGTCATCTTTCTTTATTAGTGGCTGTTCCCCGCAAAACAGCCGAAGATCCCCAGCCAGAATCGGAGATTTTGATTGAGGCGGCTAAACGGATCAATGATCCGATATTTACCGACATGGTTATTCAAATTATTCAAGAACGACAAAGTTAATAGGTCAATAATCGACAATCAATCTCGGATTTACTGCAATTTTTGGCAATATTTATTAGGCTAAATATCAAAGTTTATACCCAGCCTTTAAAAGCCATTATGGTTGAGCAGATCAAATCTCAATATTCTCTATCCTGGATTACGCAAATTTCTGAAATTTCCCAAGCAGATTGGGATGAACTAGCCCAACCACTAAAGACTCCTTTCTTAGAATGGGAATGGCTCCACAACATTGAGATTTCTGGTAGTGCTACCGCTCGCACTGGATGGCAACCATGTCATTTGGCAGTTTGGCGTGATCGCCAACTAATTGGTGCGGCACCTTTATATATTAAAGGTCATAGTTATGGAGAATTTGTTTTCGACCATCAATGGGCAGATTTATCTCATCGTTTAGGAATCGAATATTACCCCAAATTGCTCGGGATGACTCCCTTCACTCCCGCTGTGGGATATCGCTTTCTCATTGCTCCTGGTGAAGATGAATCAATGGTTACGGAGCTAATGGTGGCAGCAATCGATAAATTTTGTGATCGCAATCGACTTTCTGGCTGTAATTTTTTATTTGTCGATCCTGATTGGGGTGCCATGATGGAAAGCAAGGGATTTCATAGTTGGCTCCATCATGGCTACATTTGGTCTAACCATGACTTTAACAGCTTTGATGATTATCTCAAGATGTTTAACAGCAACCAGCGCAAAAATATTAAACGAGAAAGAAAAGCAGTTACCAAAGCTGGTTTGTACACTAAGACCTATGTTGGCGACCAAATTCCACCCCATTTATATTCGGATATTTACCGCTTTTACAGTAGCACCTGCGATAAGTTTTATTGGGGTAGTAAGTATTTAACTCGTCAATTTTTTGAACAACTCTATCCAAACTATCGCGATCGCGTATTACTGGTAGTGGCATATACTGAAAAAGACGATCAAACTCCTGTAGGCATGTCTTTCTGTCTCCATAAAGGAGATAATTTATATGGTCGCTACTGGGGTTGCCATGATGAGTATGACTGCCTGCACTTTGAGGCTTGCTATTACAAGCCAATTGAATGGGCGATCGCTAATGGGATAAAAATGTACGATCCTGGTGCGGGAGGCAGGCATAAGAAAAAAAGAGGTTTCCCCGCTACCAAAAACTATAGCTTACATCGCTTTTATAATCGTCGCCTGGCACAAATGCTGTATCGATATATTCCTGAAGTTAATCGGATGGAAGCAGCAGAAATCGTTGCCATTAACGACAATCTTCCTTTTAATAAGCAGGAAATCAGCTTTAATTTGGATCTAGATTGAGCTGTAAAAATCAAAATATGTGACTTACAAGTTGTTCGCTAATTGATTGATACTGTTAAGCAGAAAAATCTGAGTATTTTCAAAGATGTAGATCTTTAACAAAAGCGATCGAAATCATTTCCTGTGATTACTATTTAAGTAATGATTTTTAAATATAGCCCAGAAAAGAATATTAAGTATAAAATTTTACTTTTTTCTGAAGTATCTAGAAACAATATTTTAATATGCCATTATTTCAATTGTTACCCAAATTTTGGTCGCAAACCACTCACAATCCTTTATTATATAAAGCCAGAAAAAGACATAATAATCTGCCAAAAACTGAGAACGATAAATTCTACCATTTAGCTCATAAAAACTATCAGCAGGCGCGCAATATTGCACAACAAAGATATACTACTATGGCGCAGATGCTGCGAGCTATGGTAAAAGAACACTACACTTCAGCAGAACAAAACAAAGTGAACTGCATTGTTATTTCTTTGATCGATATTCTTGCTAGTAAAGCCAATATCTTTCCCGATATGGAATATGAAAATATTTGGTACACCGATCATTACGATCTCATTGAATTAGCTAGAAATATGGGAGTTGGCGATGAGACCTTGCCTCACTGGCAAGAAGAGTCTAATTTATACAGTCGTTACCTCGAAATAACTGCCTCAGATTTAGTAAGAATCTTGTTGGAAATATCTGACGAGGCTTTGATTGACGGCTACCAGTCTGGTGCTGATGTCAATAAGTGGTTCAACTATACAGCCAGAGAGGCTTTAAAATCTCGTAAAAGGCTTTCTCGCTATCGTCAAAGACAAAGTGAATCTATGTTTATTACCTACAGAAGTTCGGGGATTGAAGGCTGGGATAAAAATTAACTTAAAAATCAACTTAATTTATTATTGATGCTGCTGTTTTTTCTCGACTCTTGCTCTTAGCCGATTCACCTGGCGAGCTTTTTTCTCTGGGGTTAACTGTTCGTAACAATATGGACAAGAAATGTTCGGCTTGTATTGGGGTGAAGTTTGATCTGCTGCCGATATTGGATGTCCACAAGCGTAGCAAAGCTCATGACTACCAAGTTCTAAGCCTTCTTTGACCGAGACTCGTTCATCAAAAACAAAGCACTCCCCCTGCCACATACTTTCTGCGGGCGATACGTTTTCTAGATATTTTAAAATGCCTCCTTTGAGATGATATACTTCCTTAAATCCTTGAGAAAGCAGATATGATGAGGCTTTTTCGCAACGAATGCCTCCTGTACAAAACATCGCTACTTTTGGATGCACTTCGGGGTCAAGATTTTGCGCCACATACTCAGGAAATTCCCGAAATGAATCAGTATGAGGATTTTTTGCCCGCTGAAAACTGCCTATTTCTACTTCATACTCATTTCTAGTATCAATTACTACTATTTCTGGATTACTAATAATCTGATTCCAATTTTGAGGTTCGACGTAAGTACCGACTTGATGATTGGGGTTAACTTCAGGTATGCCTAAAGTTACAATCTCTGGCTTAATTTTTACCTTGAGTCTAGCGAAAGGCATGTTGTCCGAAGTAGATTCCTTCGACTCTAAATCTGCTAGTTCGGGCAGAGTTTGTAAAGATTTTAAAATATCAGCGATCGCCTCACGACTACCAGAGACGGTACCATTAATTCCTTCTTCAGCTAAGATAATTGTGCCTTTGACCTGTTTAGATGTACACCAAGCCAAAATCTGGGCTTTTTTAGCCTCAAGGTCATAAATATTAACGAATTTATAAAAAGTAGTAATTAGATAAGACATATAATAATCAAGTTAAATTCAATCAGGAAGCAATTTAAACTAGCGATCAATAATAATTTCGTTAAATAAGCCAACTTCCAACTAAGTTAATAGTTAGTAGTCAGGGAAATTTATGATTTTGCACCTCATAGGTAAAATCAGACACGGCATCGGTGATAATTTGCCGTAAATTAACGTAAGACTTAGCAAATGGAGGATTCGTTGCCGATAAGCCCAATAAATCGGCTGTTACTAAAACTTGACCATCACATTTATTTCCTGCCCCAATACCAATAGTAGGTATGGCAATCTTGGAAGTAATGATCTCTGCCAGATCCTGCGGAATATGCTCCAGAATAATGGCAAATGCTCCCGCTTGAGCTAAGGAGATCGCTTGACCCATAATTATTTCGGCTTCGTCTTTAGTTTTTCCCTGTTGCTTGTAACCTAAAATCCGAAATGACTGAGGAGTTAGACCGACATGACCCATTACAGGTATCCCAATAGCGGTCAGTTCTCTGACAATGCCAATAATTGTCGGATGTCCCCCTTCTAGCTTGACGGCAGCGGCTCCTGTTTCTTTAAGCACTCGCCCTGAGGACTCAATTGCCTGAGTGACGCTAACCTGATAGCTCATAAAGGGTAAATCGCAGACCACAAGTGCTCGTTTAACTCCGCGACTAACCGCCTTAGCATGATGAATCATCTCATCTAAAGTTACGGGTAAAGTACTAGAGTGCCCTAACCCCACCATTGCCAGAGAATCGCCGACTAAAATTAAGTCGACTCCAGCTTGGTCTAATACCTGTGCCAAACTATAGTCCCAAGCTGTTAAAGAAATTATTGAGCGTCCTTGCTGTTTCCATTGCGTTAATTGCTGTAAAGTTACTGCCATTGCGATCTAAGCTGGATCTAATATTTTATCGGCTACTTTCCTATTGTAAAACCAGAGATATAACAACCTATTTATTAGAACATGGCAAAACTAAAATTACAAAATTTACAAAAGAAATATCGTCCTGACGTTATTCCTGTCAAAGATATCTCCCTCGAAATTGATGATGGAGAATTCTTGACTCTCTTAGGTCCTTCAGGGTGTGGAAAATCTACCTTACTAAGGTTGATTGCTGGTTTAGAGCCGCCTTCTAAAGGAGAAGTTTTTATTGCTGGAGAAAACGTCAATCAGAGGGCACCAGGCGATCGCAATATGGCAATGGTATTCCAAAGCTATGCTCTGTATCCTCATATGACAGCAGCCGAAAACATTGCTACTGCTCTGAAACTCCGAAAAATGCCTGATGCTGAAATTAAACGTCGCGTCAATGAAGCAGCTCAAAAATTAGAGTTAACTAGCTTACTCAACCGTAAACCTGGTCAAATGTCTGGAGGGCAAAGACAGAGAGTGGCTCTTGCCAGAGCCTTAGTCCGCGATCCAGAAGTATTCTTATTAGACGAGCCGTTAAGTAATCTGGATGCATTACTAAGAGAACAGGTTAGAGCGCAATTAAAGCAATTATTTAAAAATCAAAATAAGCCAGTAGTGTACGTTACTCATGATCAAACTGAGGCAATGACTCTCTCAACTAAGGTAGCGGTACTGAATCGAGGCTTAATCCAGCAATTAGCTCCTCCTAGTCGTATTTATTCCCATCCTGCAAACGAATTCGTCGCTAGTTTTGTTGGCAGTCCTCAAATGAATCTCATCACTCTCAAGTGCGAGAAAAATCAAGCACTATTAGGTAAATATCGGTTACCTTTGCCAGAGCTTAAGGAGATGCCGCAACAGATTGTTTTGGGAATTAGACCCGAAGATGTGACTCTTGCTTCTCCTGAATCCGAAACAACTATTATGGGTCAAGTATACTTGGTTGAACAATTAGGCAAGGATAACTTAGTTAGTCTCCGGATGGGGGATTCAGAAATAACTATTAGAGCCTTATTACCAAACGATACAGACTGGCAGGATAAAACTATTCCGCTAAATCTTAGACTTAGCAAAATTCACTGGTTTGATATTCAAACAGGAGATCGTGTTAATTAAAAGCTTGAAATTATAAAAATTGTCAACTAGCTTTTAATCTTATTTTTGTTTCAAGTAGATCTTTAGGCATAATTTGCTTTAAATAATTTAGTGGTTACAAAATTTGCCGAACACAGTTTTGAATTATGGGTTGATTAAACCATGAATCTCAAAATAGAATGAAGAAATGTTGAGTTATACCAATGCTAACCCAACATTAAATTAATCAATATTTAATATCAATAACTTATTAATTAACTAGCTACTTTTTCTGTTTCTGGCTTAGAAGCTATGTAATTAGCTAGTTGAGTATTAATTTGTTCGCGAACAATAAAGCGATATTCAGTGAAGTGTTCCAAATAGGCACATAAAGTCAGATATATTTCTAGTTGGCGAGGCTTTTTCACCAATACCTGAATCAAATTGCGCCAGAATATCAGGCGAGTTTGAGCTAAAACGCCTTGTTTCCACAAAATCAAACCAAGAGCGCGAATTGTTTTCCAGCTTGGTCTAAGGGACTTAGCATTTTTAGAATCTCCTAATTTCATATAATAACGAAAGATCCGATCTAGATATGCTGCTGGGTCGTATAGTTGCCAAAAAGCGTTGACATATTCAGTGGCAATTTCTTCAATTTCCCTAGTAGGGACAAAATTCATTAGGGTTGTTTGATTAATATTTGCCGCAGAATTGAGCAGTCTACCCTCTTTCTCTAATCGGTCCCATAATGCCGTACTCGGTAATGCTTGCAGCATGCTAAACATCGCCAAAGGAATGTTAGTTTGCTCAACAAACTGAACAATGCGCTCGCCAGCATGGGGTTTTTCCCCATCAAAGCCGATGATAAATCCTGCCATTACCTGCATTCCTGCTTGGGTAATCTTATCGATAGATTCAGTTAGTGGATCGCGGGTATTTTGAAACTTGCTGGTTAAAGCTAGACTATCTTGGTCAGGAGTCTCAATACCCAGAAAAACTTTTTTAAAGTTACACTGCACCATAAGTTTCATCAATTCATCATCCTGAGCTAAATCTACTGATGCCTCAGTAGTCAAGCCAAAGGGATAGCCTTTCTCTGCCATCCAGACTTTTAATTCTTTCAGCAATAATTTTACGTTGCGTTTGTTGCCGATAAAATTGTCGTCCACCATAAATACTGCGCCACGCCAACCTAGATTGTAGATACATTCTAATTCTGCCAGCAGTTGTTGAGGCGTTTTTGTTCGAGGTTTACGCCCATAAAGGACAATTATGTCGCAAAATTCGCATTGAAAAGGACAGCCACGAGAAAATTGAACTGACATATTATCGTAAGCAGTTAAATCCAGAAGATCATAGCGAGGAATTGGCGTCTCAGTTACCGCAGGCTTTTCTGTTGAGCGAAAAACTCCACTGCGATCGCCACGTTCAATTGCAGCGATGAACATCGGCAAGGTAATTTCTCCTTCATCTAACACCAAAAAGTCAGCCGTCTCCACTTCTTGAGGAGATGTTGTGGCATATGGTCCGCCCACAGCAACTAGCTTACCTCTATTTTTAGCCTCTGCTATCTGAGCTAATAGATCATTTTTTTGGACAATCATCCCAGAAATAATCACCAACTCTGCCCAATCCCAATCTGCTGAAGTGATTTCCTGAACATTATGATCTACTAATTTGAATTCCCATTCTTGAGGCAAGATCGCTGCCACTGTAATCAGACCCAAAGGTGGCATCAGAGCTTTACAGTCTACTAATGCCAAAGTTTTCTCAAATGACCAGAAACTTTTAGGAAATAAGGGGTATAACAATAAGACCCGCATCATATATCTTGCCTCAGTTTAAAAATTCAAAGTTATATAAGCTTATCTTGTCTTTAATCAGAACGTCGTTAAGGGTTTATGTAATTCTGGTCCCAGACGCCTCATAAATGACCGAGTCTCAGAAGAAAACTATTCCGAGGTAAAACATTGAGATTAATTGAACAGATTGATCATTACTCTCTTGGTAATTTCTCAAAAACCATTCAATATAAGAGAACGCTAACCCATACTAATAAAAGATCAAAACGCTTCATTTAGTTTCTTGATTAGTTAGTTATTTATTTATAGTTAAGCTAATAGAGTCTATATTATCTGTTTTGTTTTGTCTACCTTAGACATAATTCATTCAAGTAATCACAAGTAGTAATTTAACTAGCAACTCAACATTCGTAGTATCTTTTGTCTTTTGATTCTCAGTATAATTACTGAGCAAAATCAAGCGAGTTGTCAAGATTGCCCCTAGCTATTATTACAGATATTTTTCTTTACTTAGTTATTAGTTAAATAAGCAAAGTCCAATTATTAAAAAATACTAATATCAAGAGAATATTCTGCTGAAACCACCTATCTTAGATATAAGGATCAATCAATATAGCGATACACACTATGTTTGTGCAGCTCTAAATCATCAGAAAAAGTTGCAATTGTGGAAGGTCTTCATCAACAAGTTGATTTGTGTATAGTGCTTATTAACTAAGTTTATTCGTTCAGCTTATTTTGAGAGAGGCTTTCAGCTTAACGTGTTTAACTCTTAAGCTAAACATAAATTTTGTTTCATTATCTAGATTTATCTGAAAATTAATATTTCTGACTAATATCTGTTATGCCCAAAAGTTGCTCAGGATCATAATTTAATTAACATTTAATTGTCACAAATTTTAATTCTAGAATCTATTTAATAGATACCTTATAAATAGCCAGTTTGAAAATCAATAAATAGTTAGTTGAAAATCAACAAAATGTTATCTTCTCTTGCACCAGCTACCTCAAACTCCATTCTTTGTTGCTACGTAAATACTACAGCTCACGTAGAGGTAATTCGTATTACCAACATTCTTCACTGGTATTTTGAAAGAGTTGTTTTTCCTGGACAACGGGTACTTTTTGAGGCTCCGACGATGGCGAGATTAGAAATTCATACAGGAATGAGTATCAGTTCGATTATATCGGAAACGATTGACTGCCAACAATTACAGCTACCCAGATTACCAAATACTCATTTAGCCTGATCAGCCTGAGTTTGATTGGGACATAAAATTCCAGTTTAGATATCTGTTAATTCAAAGAGCGATCGCTTTTTTATTGAGGAAATTTTAGCAATTAGGCGATCGCTTTTTAATTTGAGTGAACTTCATAATACAATGTCAAATCTTTTTGGATTGTATTTTAGCTAATTTGTTGGTCTCAAGAATTGTACTCTAACTTAATCTCAATTGAATAATCTGGGTGCTCTCAAAAGCTTTTTTGAAGCATGATAGGTTGCCGATTGTTTTACTCATCAACTAAGCTAAATGAGAAAGCTTAAAACTAAATTAGAAATTTTTTGAGTAACCAAAACTCGACCCAAAATCCAAAATATAGAGAAACTATGAAAAAATGCAGATAAGCTTTGATTAAAATTTTATTGGTTGCTAAATCTCTAATGAAATCGATTCAACATCAGTAATTATGAGTCATACATGTCTAACTATGATTATCGGTAATGTAGGACAAACTGTTGTATCTTAAAAATCAAATAATATTTTGGGTATTGATATTTTATTTATGAGCAATTCACTTCTAGATCCGCAACAAGCCCTAGATCAGCTTCATTGGCGCTATGCTACCAAAAAATTTGACTCAACCAAAAAGATCCCTGAAGCAAGTTGGAAAACCCTTGAGCAAAGTTTGGTACTGTCTCCTTCCTCTTTTGGACTACAGCCGTGGCAATTCTTTGTAATTCGCAATCCCGATATCAGACAAAGGCTTCTGGAGTATTCCTGGGGTCAAACTCCCGTCATTAATGCTTCTCATTTAGTAGTTTTTACCATCAAAAATCAGATTAATGAGCAAGACGTTGAGCGACATATTCAGCGAATGGCAGCAGTACAGCAAACTGCTCCAGAAAATTTGTCTGGATTTGGCAATGTTGTTAAAGGCTTCCTTAATAATCCACCCTATCCTCTTGATGTTAATGAATGGGCGGGGAAACAAGCTTATATTGCTCTCGGATTTTTCATGACTTGCGCTGCGATGTTAGAAATTGACACATTGCCCATGGAAGGCTTCGTTCCTGCCAAATATGATGAAATTTTAGATCTAAATAGTAAAGGATATCGCTCTGCTGTGCTTTGTGCTGCGGGGTATCGAGCTAATGACGATAAATATGCCACTAATCCCAAAGTTCGCTTTCCTACTGATGAAATTGTTCAGTATGTAGATTAGGTTAACAATTCAAGCTGACTAAAGTTAGGTTCTCAAGTAGCTAAACTAATAGCTACTTTTTTTACTTATATTCATTTTTATTTAAATTAGTTGATTATACTTAATATATATAGAGAAAACACAATAAAACTTAAATCAAGTAGTCAAGTCACAATTTTGGCACACTGCAATTATTTCGTCCTACATTCATGCAATCAACTCCCAATTTAGATCAATTTATCCCTGAATCACTAACCAAATTTGCCTATCAGGGTTTTCAAGAAAGCAAAAAAGCATTTGGTTTCGTTCATAAGTTAGTGAGCGATCGCCTTACAAACACTGTTGTTCCCGAACAAGCTACCAAAAGTCAGCCTCTTACTCCTGAAGTATTTGAAAAACTCCAGGTTAAGCTCAAAGCATTAGAAGATAAAGACTGGTTAGATGCTCAACAGGGAGTTTATCCCAACACGCTATTATTTGATAATCCCTGGTCTGACTTTTTTCGTTATTACCCTGAAGTATGGCTAGATATGTTTAAGATCTGGCAGCGTCTACAAAAGAGAGAATTCCAAAGCTTTGATAAGGCGATCGACAAAGTTGGCTATCCTGATTATTATCTGCAAAATTTTCATTATCAAACTGATGGTTATTTAAGTGACCAGTCGGCGAATCTCTATGATTTACAGGTGGAAATTTTATTCAATGGTGCGGCAGATGCAATGCGTCGGCGAATTCTGGCTCCGTTGAAAAAGGGACTGGAGTTTGTTTCTGATATCCCACCACAAAAAATACGAGTCTTGGATGTTGCTTGTGGGACAGGAAGAACTCTACGTATGATTCGTGGCTCATTACCCAAAGCCTCTTTATTTGGTGTAGATCTTTCTCCTGCTTATCTTCGCAAAGCCAATCATCTGCTGTCAGAGATTTCAGGAGAATTGCCTCAACTGCTTCAGGCAAATGCGGAAGAACTTCCATATCTAGATAACTATTTTCATGGTCTTAGTTCAGTATTTTTGTTTCATGAATTGCCTGGTATTGCTAGACAAAACGTAATCAATGAGGCGTTCCGTGTCTTGCAACCAGGAGGAGTATTGATCCTCTGTGATTCAATGCAGATGAGCGATTCTCCTGATTTTCAGATAATGATGAATAATTTTCCAGCTATTTTTCACGAGCCCTACTATCGACACTATACAACCGATAATTTAGAGGCTCGCTTAGAATCTGCTGGATTTATCAAGATCAAGGTGGAAAATTACTTCGTTAGTAAATACTGGACTGCATATAAACCCCATCGCTGAATTTAACCGCCTTAAACTATAAATTGGCATTCTAGTTTAAAATATCTGGCATTCGATTACAGTTGCACTTATGTTATTCAGTAGTGTGACTGTGATTGATTATTTATATTAAAAGTAATCTAAAATTAGAACATAGTAAATATACTAATCCCTTAACAGTGAATGATCGCTTTGACAAACTACTTAAACTGAATGTACCTGGACTTGGTTGCTGGACCAGTTTAATCCTGATTGTTTTTTTATTGACTAGCGTTGGTCTGGGCTGGGTAATCAACGGCTTGATTCTTTTCATGGCATTTCTTTTGATTGCGCCAATAATTGCTTTCTGGGGTTTTCAGTGGTGGTTAAAACGAAAATTAATCCAATCTCAATGCCCCATGTGCAGTTATGAATTCACAGGATTTAAAAACACGGAATTTAACTGCCCAAACTGTGGCGCAGCGCTAAAAGTTGAGGCGGAAAACTTTAGCCGTATGACTCCTCCAGGAACTATTGACGTAGATGCTATAGAAGTAGCAGTCAAAACTATTGAGGAAAGTAATTAGGCAAGCCAGCGCTAATTGTTAGTAGAAATATCTAGTGTAAACTGATGATTGCTTCCTGTACGATCGCCAACAAATATTTGGTAATAACCAGCTTCCCAGACTCCAGAAATCTCTGGTTTTAATCCTGATATTTCATCTCCCAAGATGCAGAAATTATCTTCTGAATTTGGACCTATTACAAGCAAAGTAGGTTGACCTCCATCTGCTTGGACTGTAAATCGCATATAATCGACCTTCTCTTTTAAATTCATTTCATAGCTTGGTTTGGTTGAAACGAAACCGCATCCTTGACTGTCAATCGCCCCTCCCGACTCTCCTCTTATCGTTCGGTCTGCTTGTTTAGAGATCTCGCTTCTAGTATTAGCATCTGCCATTGCGCTTGGTAAATTGAGCAACAATGTCAATAAAGCCAGAAGCAAGACTTTGCTCTCGTTAGATCTAAAAAGACCAATGGTTTGTTTGGTTGTGAATATGGATATTGTCATGAAAATTACAAACCGATAAACTTCAAAATCTATAAGACAATAATAATGATGATCTAAATGTTTGTATAAGGATTCACATTAATCATAGTGAACAATAGAAGCTCTGCGCCTAATACTAGTACAGTTTTGAGATAGTCATAATCAACTCAAGTGAAACTGAATGTTTAATTGTGCGTTAATTATCGTAAATCTACCGAGATAAGTACTTAAGCTACATAAGCTGATTATTCCTAAAAGCTGCTAATTTTTAGCTGAAATTGGGAAATTGATAGAAATTATTGATTCAGGACACATTGATAATTAAGAAGGTCGAGCTATACTTAAGAAGTAAAGTGATTAATTTTGAAAATAGATTTTAGGATAAAAATCAACCCAAGTCGTAAATATTATCTACTATTAATATTTGATTGATATCGTAAGTGTTTATACGAATCTAGGAAATATTTTCAGCTTCTTGTTAATATTTTTATATTGTTTAGCTTCAACTTTATCAAAACTTTAAAATATTCCCCTGTCTAATCGACTATAAATTTTTTATAACAGTAATTACTAAGACATTAATTTTAAATCAGAGTTCAACGTTTAAAATACGTTAAGTTAAATATTATGACCAACGCGCAGAGAAATAGAAATTCTTACCCTAATCAACGCTCCGAACTTGATGTAAATTTAGAAGAATATTTTCTTAAGCTTAAACGTCGTTGGTTTCCAGCCTTGTCCGTCTTTGTAGTTACTATTGGAACTACTTTCTTTCTAACTAGTTTTTTGGATAAAACCTATCGGTCGGAAGGAAAAATTTTATTTAGGAAATATACACCTGATGCTCTCCTTGATTTGGATGATAATGCCAACGAATTTACTTCATTACTAAATAATCAAACTCCATTAAGCACTGAGCGATTAAGAATGGTCTCTGAGCCTGTTTTACAACAAACTATAGACCAGTTGAAGCTAGAAAATTCTGATGGAGAACCGCTTAAAATTAAAGAGCTTAAGCAAAGGCTCTCGGTAGAAATAGTAGGTGGAACTGATGTGATCTCGGTAGAGTATAAAGACCCCGATCCTATAATATCGTCCAAGGTAGTTAATACCTTAATGGATGTCTATGTTGAGGAACATGTACGTAGTAATAAGAAAGCAACTGCCAGTGCTGACAGTTTTATTACGAACACAATTCCCAAGATTGAAAGTAAACTTCAAGGCTTAGAGTATCGTCTACAAGGCTTTTATGAAAAAAATCAAGTTGTAGATTTGCAGGAAGAAAAAAAGATCCTAGTTGCAGAAATTGGCACTCTCAATCGTCAGATATCTTCAGTTGGGGCTGAATTGCAAGGGAAAAAAGCTCAAACAGGAAGTTTACAAAATCAATTAGGATTAAACCTAAGGCAAGCAATCGCAGCTAATCAACTTGGCAATACTCCCCAGGTCAAGAGTATTTTAGAACAGCTTAATACCACTGAGACAGAGTTGTCCCAAGAGCGTCAGCGGTTTAATGATAATCATCCCCTCATAGCGAGTCTCACAGAAAAGAAACAAACTTTGAATTCTCAGTTGAGAAAACTGATCAATCAATATGTTGGAGCTAAAGTCTCGGAAGGATTATTAGAAGGAGGAAACGTCAAAGATAATCAATTAGAAAAATTCATTAACCTCAAAATAGAAGAGCTTAGTTTGCAGACCGAGTTATCTTCTCTGTATCAATATCAACAAGTTTATCTAGACAGAGCTAAACAGATACCAAGACTAGAAAAGCAAGAGCAGTCGCTACTCAGAGAAGTTGAAAGCGCACGCTCTACATATAACACCTTGTTGGATAACAAGTCTGACATTGATGTTTTGATTAATCAACAAACTGGTAATGCTCAGATTATAGAATCAGGTCGAGTTCCCGAAGAAGGAAGTACGGGAAGAGTTCCTCTGATGCTGTTGGGTGTTGTTATGGGTCTATTCTTATCTAACTTGACTGCAATTTTACTGGAAATGCAGGATCGGACTCTTAAAACTATTCCCGAAATTAAACAGAAGTTTGCCTATCAAGTATTAGGAATTGTACCTCTAGATTCCCTCCAAAATACCCAAAGCGGAATTGTTGTTCAAAGGGAGCCTGATTCTTTCTCTAGTGAAATATACCGAATGATTCAAACTAACTTGAAATTTCTAGCGGTTAAAAGACAACCAAAAGTTATTTTAATGACTAGTTCTGTTCCAGGGGAAGGAAAGTCTACCGTTGCTGCGAATTTAGCAGCTGCAATGGCTCAGCTAGGTAAGAAAGTATTACTAATTGATGGTGATTTGAGAAAAGCTTCTCAACATCAGTTATGGCAACTAAGTAATAAGACTGGGATTAAGGATATTGTTACTCACAAGACCCCACTAACTCAAGTTATCTCTCAGCCGATGAAGCAACTTGATGTGATAACTTCTGGTACAATTGCACCCAATCCTTTGGCTCTGCTGGATTCTCCAGAAATGGGTGAATTGGTAGCAACAGCTAGAAAAGAATATGAATTGATAATTATTGATGCCCCTCCGCTAGCAGTGACTGCTGATGTCTTAACTTTAAGTAAACTAGCTGATGGTATTGTTTTTGTGAGTCGTCCAGGAATTGTAGAAAACGAGAGCGCGGATTTGGCATTAGAGACGATAGCTAACGCTAATCTTTTTCAAAAGGTTTTGGGTTTGGTTATTAATGGGGTTAAACCGAATGAGTTTGATCGTTATTCGTACCATGCTAAATATAGCAAAAACTACTTTTCCAGTTCGCCCGAAAATACTCACTCCAAAACAGCGACTGCCTAAATTTACATATTTTTGACCTGACGCTCATATATAGATATTAATCTGGAGTAATTCTTTCTTGGGAAAAAATGAAAAAATCAACTATTGTAATTGGCTTAGATGCCGCAGAACCCCGATTAATAGAAGAGTGGATGGATGCGGGTTATCTACAGAATTTAAATAGTATCCGCCAAGCTGGAACTTATGGTCGACTTAATAACACAGTAAAATACCGTGGGGTTCCTACAGAATATTCAACAACTGAACCTCTCTGGGCAACTTTTTCTACAGGATGTCGTGCTGATACTTTAGGTTATTGGGATACAGTTAGCTACAACGCTAATAATTACGAAATTGTATGTGATGTCATCACTAGTGGTTATAATTATCAGGAATATTCTCCTTTTTATGCGTTGGGGGAAGATTACAAAGTCGCAGTTCTAGATGTTCCAGTAACAACTCTCTCCCCTGAAGTCAACGGAATACAAATCTTAGGGTGGGGTGGTCATTATCCGTATACCGTTAGTGCTTCTAATCCTCCAGAGGTTTTTAAAGAAATAGTAGAGAAGTATGGGAAAAATCCAGTACTACACAATGATAATGGTCTGTGGTGGAATCCCAAATATGTTACTTGGATTCAGCAAGCCTTAAAAGAGAGTATTCGGGGACATTCAGCGATCGCTTGCGACTTATTGCAGCAGGATCAATGGGATTTATTTCTGATGGTATTTGGGGAAACTCATACGGTGGGTCATGATTTATATAATCATAGTCAAGCCGACCATCCAATATATAAGCATCTGAGTCGAAATGGAACCAAACCAGACCCAGTATTAAGCATTTACCAACAAATTGATGCTGCAATCGGCGAAATTTTGGCCAAAGCTCCACAAGATTCAAATGTTCTCTGCTTTTCAGCTCATGGCATGGCTGCCAACTTTACTGATTTATTGAGCATGGCTGTCTTGCCAGAACTTATGTATCGTTATCATTATGGTAGACCAGCGATCGCTCCTGGAAAAATTGGTTCTACCCCAGGTCCCATAGTTACCAAGCCGATTAGAAATTCTTGGCCAGGAGAGATCTGGGGTCAAGTTTATGAGCCTAATCCTTGGAAAAAGCTATTTCATACTTGGACTCACAAAAAATTCTTAAGAGAATCCAAACATGGTTTGCTCTCTCCCTATAGTTTATTAGATGAGCCTATTGAACAAGAATTGGCAATGGGTTGGATGCCAAGTATGTGGTATTCTCCTCTCTGGTCAGAAATGAAAGCATTTGCTCTGCCTGCATTTACTAACGGACACATTAGGGTTAATCTTAAAGGTCGAGATTGTGATGGGATTGTTGAACCTGAAGAATATCATGTTTTGTGTCAGGAATTAAGTGAAATTCTTTATGATCTTAGAGATGGTAGAACTGGCAGTAAGATTGTCAAACAAGTTGTCATAACTCGCACTAATCCTTTAGACAGAAATCCTAAATTACCTGATGCCGACATTGTAATTCTCTGGCAAGAACCGATTACTGATGTTGTAGACAGTCCAAAGTTAGGAAGAATTGGTCCTTTGACTCATTGTCGCGCTGGAGGACACAAAAGCCAAGGTTTTCTGTTGGGAAAAGGACCTGATATCCCCCCTGGATTTGATTTACCCAAAGGCGAGACGGTTGACTTAGCACCTACAATTCTTAATTTAATGGATGCCCAACTCCCAGCTCATTTAGATGGGAAAGACCTTTTGCAAAGGGTGTCTACTTCACTTTATCATTCTTAAAGCTATTTTCTTTGTTCATGAAATGGGGATGCTGGTACTGTCAGATTAAGTGATATTGATCTGGAGCTGTTTAATAGCTAATCTATCACATTGATAACATAGAAAATTTGATATCACCACTATGAAAATTTCAATTTTTGGAGAATCGCAGCTCCAGCAGCAACTAATTTTTTTTAATAGCTATTCGATCACTCTACTATATTTAATTTATGAATAAAAGCCAGACAAATATTTTAAAATACTGCGAATTTATTTTTTCAATACTTTCATTAGTTTACGTATCTCAAGCTATTATTCCTTTATTTCTAACAGGAGGAGCTAATGAAGGAGATGGAATTAATGTTACCAGTCTTGATCTATCGATTAACGCCAAAATAGGAGTTCTGGTTTATGTCATAACCTTTATTTTGTTGGCAATGAGATGGAGAAAATCATTACTAACATTTTCTCACAATATATTTCTCTTAATTTTGATGGGAGTAGTTTGCTTTTCATATTTCTGGTCTATTAACCCGGATCAGACTATGAGATTTAGTATTTATGCTATTGGAACTACTGGCATTGGTTTGTACTTAGCGACTCGTTATACTTTGCCTGAGCAATTTAATTTGCTTACCTGGACTTATGGGATTTTGCTCGTTTTGAGTCTTTTGTTTGCTGTGGGAATTCCTAAATATGGAATTATGGGAGGTGTTCATGAAGGAGCGCTAAGGGGGGTGTTTACTCACAAAAATCAATTTGGTGCTTTTATGGCTCCTGGAGGAGTAATTTTTCTCTTGAATGCACTTCGAAGCGGCTCCTATCGGTGGCTTCACTGGGGATTGTTGGTTCTTAACTGTGGGGCAATGGTGATGTCTCAATCTCTAACGGCATTAGGCACATTCGGCTTGATGCTGATACTGTGTTTGATTTACCGTGTTTTCCGTTGGCGTTACGAAATAATGATTTCTGCCATCTTAGCGGTAACAATTCTGGGCTTTATCAGTTTAATTGCAATAGCTGGATATGTTGGATCAGATTCGCTACTTAGCTCCATCGGTAGAGACACCACCTTGTCAGGCAGAACCTATATTTGGCAATACGTTTGGGATCAAATTCAGCTACGCCCATGGTTTGGATATGGAATGGCTGCGTTTTGGAATGGGATTGAAGGACCTTCTGGCTATATTCAATTGGCAATGAGGATTGCGGTAATTTATGCCCATAATGGGTTTCTAGATATTTGGCTGTCCATAGGAATTGTTGGTCTAGGTATTTTCATAGTTGGATTTATTAGTACCACTGCACACTCCTTGACTTTACTGAGAATGACTAATACTCCAGAAGGATTTTGGCCTCTTTTATTTTTGACCTATATTTTGCTCTCTAATTTAACTGAAGGAACGATATCGAACTTAAACAGTTCTTTTTGGGCGATTTACGCAGCAATATCTTATTCATTAGTTATTGCCAAAAGAGACAATTATGTAATTACAGAATGATTTATACTCCAGCGGCAATCTTCGTAAAATGAAATAGAAATTATGAATCTAGCAGAGATTAGAACTAAAGCAAAAAATCTATTTCAAAGTAGTCTTGCCAGAGATACGCTTTGGATGTTGTTCTCCAAGCTATTTAATGTAGTAATGCAAGCGGCATATTTCGTTATTGTTGCTCGCTTATTAGGTAAGGAGAACTATGGCTCATTCATTGTAATTACTGCCACCGCATCAATTGTTTTTCCTTTTGTCCCATTAGGAAGCGAACATCTGTTAGTCAAAAATGTTTCTACCAATAGGGCAACCTTTGGAACATATTGGGGTAATGGTTTGGTTCTATCAACTGCTAATGGGGCTTTTTTTGCGATTGTTTTACTGATAGTTTCACCGCTGCTATTTCCCAATGATGTTCAGTGGGTCACAATACTGCTGATATTGTTAGCCGATTTAATTTGCCTAGCTTTATTAGATCTGGGATTTAAATCTTTGATGGCTACTAATATGGTGAATAAAACAGCACAGTTAGGAATTTTAAGTACCTGTAGCAAACTTTTGGCGGCATTATCTTTGGCAGTTTTTTTTCCTAATCCCAGTGTCGCTACCTGGGGATATTTATATTTTAGTAGTTCAATTATTATGGCTACCATTACTATCCTTTTAGTGAATAAAATGGTTGGTTCACCTCGCCCTGCGTTATCAGAACTAAAATCAAACATTGTACAGGGATTATATTTTTCGATTAGCACTTCTGCTAATAATATTAATGCTAATTTGGATAAGTCAATGTTAGGAAAGCTAGCTGGAGTTGGTGCTGCTGGTATTTATGGCTCTGCTTACCGCTTCATTGATGTGGGAAATGTTCCTCTACTAGCTCTGTTTGGTGCCACTTACACTAGATTCTTTCAACATGGAGCATCAGGTATTAGAGGAAGTTTAGGGTTTGCCAAGCGCTTGCTGCCAATCTTGACGCTGTATGCGATCGCTAGTGTAATTGGCTTTTGGCTTTTGGCCCCTCTTATTCCTATGATCTTAGGTCCAGATTATAGTGATGCTATAGAAGCTCTTTTATGGTTATCACCGCTACCAGCGATCGCAACTTTTCAATATTTAGCAGCAGATACTTTGACTGGTTCAGGATATCAAAAGGCTCGCAGTATAGTTCAAGTAGGAGCCGCGATTATCAATGTTTTGCTAAACATTTGGCTGATTCCTCAGTTTTCCTGGAAAGGCGCTGCTTATGCGACTCTAATTTCTGACTCCCTACGATTACTCTGCTTATGGATTATTGTTTTCCTCATCTATCGTCGAGAGGGCAAACCCGACTATTTACATGGATGATGATTAGCTGTTACTCAAAATTATTTTAAATAATTAACCATACTTATATCAATATTTTCATCTTGTAAATTACTTTGGAGCTAGCTTCTCAAAGTAAAATTGTTAGAAAACAAATTTATTATCTTAGCTATGAATATATAGAATAGAAAAGACAGCGAATAGTTGATGTCAAATACCTGAAATTAAAATTATGTTTTTTAATTCTTTTGAGTTCATTTTCTATTTTCTACCTATTACTCTATTGGTTTTTTTTTGGATTAGTAATAGTAGCTATAATGTTAAGCGGCAATTGCCAATTACTTGGTTAATATTTGCATCATTGATATTCTATGCTCGATGGAAACCACTAAATTTACCGTTGATTTTGATGTCAATGGCGATTAATTATTACTTGGGTTACTGGTTAGGTAAAATAACTTATAATTCTAAGATCAAGAAATTAATAATTTTTCTGGGTATTACTTTCAATCTAGGATTAATTAGTTATTTTAAGTATTCTAACTTTATAATTGGCAACTTCAATCGTATTATTGGGACAAATTTTGATTTACCTTCTGTAGTAATTCCATTAGCAATCTCTTTTTTTACTTTTCAACAGATTGCTTATTTAGTTGATGCTTATCGTGGCGAAACTAGAGAGTATGATATTCGCAAATATGTCTTGTTTGTTTGTTTCTTTCCGCAGTTAATTGCTGGTCCAATAGTTCATCATCGAGAAGTACTACCACAGTTTGAAAAATCATCGATTTACCAATTTAGCCAAAAAACTTTATCTATTGGGTTAACGATTTTTATTGCTGGTTTATTTAAGAAAGTTATTTTTGCTGACCGCATTGCCGAATATTCTAATTTAGCTTTTACTGCTGCATCACAGGGGATTGACCTTACCTTTTCTGAATCTTGGGTTGGCGCATTGGGCTATAGTTTGCAGCTTTATTTTGATTTCTCTGGTTATTCAGATATGGCGATTGGCGCAGCATATATGTTTGGCATCAGACTGCCTTTGAATTTTAATTCTCCATATAAAGCAATTAGTATTATCGATTTTTGGCGAAGATGGCATATCACCCTCTCTCACTTTCTTCGTGATTATTTGTATATCCCTTTAGGAGGTAGTCGCAAAGGAGAAATACGACGCTACTTTAACCTGTTATTCACTATGCTCCTAGGTGGACTATGGCACGGTGCTGGCTGGACGTTCATCTTTTGGGGAGGCTTACATGGATTATATCTAGTAATTAATCACCTATATCGCTCCATACGACAAGGTTTAGGACACAATCTTAAAAATGATGGCTTGATGCTTCGTAGCATTGGATGGATCACAACCTTTACTGCTGTGGTTATTTCTTGGGTCTTTTTTAAAGCCAATAATTTTGATACTGCAACATCTATTTTAAAGTCAATGTTTGGCTTTAATGGTGTTAACCTACCTGATTTCTTAGCTCCATATTTAGGTTTTTTACGAAATTTAGGGGTTGGGTTTCTTGGTTTTACTGTGAATGTAGGTATCAGCCAAAAATATGCCACTTTTGGCATTGCGATTTTGCTCCTAATTGCTTGGTTTACTCCTAATACTCAGCAGTGGATGGGCAAGTATAATCCTACGCTGACTGAACCGATTGAATATCATCAGCCTCTATGGCAGAAAAGATTTTGGCAATCTTTATCCTGGAGACCAAACAAGATCTGGACAATAATTGTTGCAGGATTAACTTCACTTTCATTGCTGTGTTTTTCTCGAGTTAGCGAATTTCTCTATTTCCAATTTTAGATTTTAAAACGTATACTCTTACTAGACCAACCATGAATCTTAAAAGTGCCGCAGTAGGATTTTTCAAATTAGGCAAACGAAAAGCTCCAGAAATGTCTGTTCCACACCTTGCCCGCAAAAATAAAAATACTAAATTTAGTTTTGGTCTTTATGGACTAGTAACTTCTCTCCTTTTGGGCTCTGTTGCAGGAATCAACTGGTTAATCGATCCTTTATGGTATGGTCATGGAAACATTTTGACTGGTAAGAATTTCGCTTTTAATGAACGGATTACTAAAACTAATCTGTTTCTCAGGACTAAAGAGCAAGTTGATTATGACTGTATAATCCTTGGAAGTTCTAGGGTTACTACTATCAGAAAGTCTGAGTTTATCCAAAGCAATTGTTTCAACTATGCTTTAAAAGGTGCCGAAATTCCCGATATCCTGAGTTACGCAAATTTTCTTCAATCCGAAGGTCTTGAACCAAAAGTGGTTTATCTTGGCATAGATGGGTTCAATTTTGTCGAAAAAGAACGAAAAGAGCAACAACCAATCACAATCCAAAACCTTCAGACAAAATCACCTTTAGAAGCTTACTTGTCGGCAGATGTCTTACTATTTTCTGCAATGACTTTATTGGGAATAAGCCCCGATCCAGGAAATTATTACGACCAAAATTTTGAACCAGTAGATTTTGTCAATCCTCCAGCTTACACTCCTCAATTTTATAAACCAGCCCCATTACAAAAATGTGATTTATCGCCGATAGAAACTTT
Source organism: Cyanobacteria bacterium P01_G01_bin.67 (assembly GCA_039179675.1). Taxonomy (GTDB): domain Bacteria; phylum Cyanobacteriota; class Cyanobacteriia; order Cyanobacteriales; family Xenococcaceae; genus Waterburya. The sequence goes on along the minus strand of JBCDEP010000025.1, from coordinate 27,096 downwards.
TGTTAGTCTCCGAGAGTTCTTTCCTAGTGCTAAGTTTGTAGCTTATGTTCCACCAAGGTCTGCCTGGAGCATGATTAATGATACATATGGGAGAGGATTAATGGATTGTTATTTATCTGCTTTCTATAAATTGTCTCAGAAGTATGATGCAATGTATGATTTTTCAATACCTTCAGCAGTTACCAAAAATCCAGATAATACATTTGATGGTAGTCATTACTCAGTAGAAGTCAATAATCGAATTGCAAAAATATTACAAGGAGAGCCTACTGATAATTTTGGTATTCGTATTGACAATTACGATTTCGCAAGCTATCGAAAGATCTATCGGCAAAAACTTCGAGAATTTTTAGTAGAAAAAAATCAGTTACAACTTTGGCATGATAGTTCAGAGGTATCAATTGATTTTATTCAATGAAAAACCCTGAGTGCTTTTCGAAACTCAGGGTTACTCAAATTAATTCACATTCAATTTTTTCTTGGCAGAAAAATTATTTGCGGTTTCTTATTTGCGATCGCCTCATATTTGGCGGGATTGCCAAACTCTGTATCACTTGATAATGTCGATTTTGTTCCATCTGGTGTAGTTCTGAATAGTCTAGCCAATGAATACAGTTGACTGGACAGGTATCTATTGCTTCTTCAATTAATTCCTCTGTATTACCGTTTTGGTCAAATACGCGAGCTCTTCCATGATCTGGTTCAATGTAAAAGGTGTTTGCAGCTACATGAGTACAATGTTTGCAACCAATGCAAATATTCTCATCTACATAAACTCCTTTTTGCCGCCAAACTCCGCCCAGCTCAGGCTCAAAACCGCTAAATTGAGCTTGATTAACAGAAGCTTCACCCATTATGCACTCCAGCGTTGCACAACTAAACAAATAGAACCATCCTGTCTATTGGTTTCCTCTGTGACGGAAAATCCTTGGCTTGCTGTTTCAGCGACGACAGTATTGTACGCATAACGCTGCGTAACCTGACGCAAAAAACCATCAACTGTCAAGGGTTGTTCCCAATACTGTAAATCAGCTACCAACTCATATTCGCTTCCATTCCAGCTAAACCCGAAATCGTAGTTGTTGTTTTGTTCAACCACAATGTCTGCCTGATAAGTCTGACCCTGATAACCTCTGACAATTGCTGGACCATCTTTCCAATCAACATTCAAATCTTTGAGCGCAGCCTTCAACGAATTCAAATTACGAATTTTGGTTTTGATATTGCTAAAATGTGACATAAATTTCCTCTAAGAAATAGTTTTGAAATCAAATATTTAATTCAGTCATTTTATTAAATTACCAATCGCTAAAGTTGCTTTGAGCAAGAGCTGTAGTCGATTGAGTTTTATTTTGAACGAAGTAGTCAGAAGTTTGCTTTTGGTCAACAACAATTCCCAACTGCTTTTCAATCGCGGCCGTCACCTCTTGACATGAAGTACCCACAATACCTGTAACTTTCTCTTGCACCCGTCCATCGGGATAGATAATAAACTCTAATGTTTCCATTTACCTGCTTGTGTGCTGCCTTTTAGCCCTGACTATTTACAGTTAATCTACTGAACTTGAACTTCATAGTTTTTGTTATACCGCCCTCATTATAGATATTTTGAGAGCTACAGTTAATTCTATAAAAATCTTATCAAAGATTAATAATAAGCTGACTAAGTACTGACTCATATTTTAAGTTTTCCGCAAACTAAGTTTAGAGTCAAGCTAAAAAAGCAACTAATAAATTTTTTGGTTACAAAAAGACACAATTTTCAAGAAATCATCAATAATTTGGCTGGTAGGTAAAGATAACTTTTAATTTAATCGCTGTGTTTGGTTCAGATAATACAATCTGTTATGTATTAAAGTTAGAACCAGAGATGATTATAAATAAAGCAGCCAACCCGATTAAAGTTGGTGTTTTGGGATTTGGGGGTTTGGGGCAAGCAGCGGCAAGAATTTTAGCGGCTAAACAAGAAATGAATTTGGTAGCGATCGCAGATCAGAAAGGCTATGCTTATAATCCACAGGGAATCAATGTAGATACTGCAATTGCTACTTATCATCAAGATCATTCCGTGGGATATTTAGCCAATAATGGTGTTTTAAGCGAAATTAGTATTCAACAACTGCTGCATAATGCAGAGGTTGACGGCTATTTTTTAGCCTTGCCCAACCTGCCCAACACTTTTATGGCTGATGTAGCTAAGCAATTTATCAAATCTGGATGGAAAGGGGTATTAGTAGATGCTCTCAAACGGACTACTGCGGTTGAACAACTATTAGAATTGCAATCCGATTTACAAACAGCGAAGATTACCTACTTGACAGGCTGTGGTGCAACTCCTGGTTTATTGACGGCGGCAGCGGCATTAGCTGCTCAAAGTTATATTGAAATCCATAACATCAAGATTACCTTTGGCGTAGGCATTGCTAATTGGGAATCATATCGTGCCACAATTAGAGAAGATATTGCTCATATGCCTGGATATAACGTTGAAAAAGCTAAAGCCATGAGTGATGAAGAAGTTGCGGCTTTATTAGACAATACCAACGGTATAATCTCTTTGGAAAACATGGAGCATGCCGACGATATTATGCTGGAGTTAGCAGGTATATGCGATCGAGATCGCGTAACTGTAGGCGGAGTTGTTGACACTCGTAATCCCAAAAAGCCTTTAAGCACAAACGTTAAAATTACTGGACGCACTTTTGAAGGAAAAATTTCAACTCATACCTTTACCTTAGGCGATGAAACTAGTATGGCAGCAAATGTTTGTGGTCCAGCCTTTGGCTATCTTAAGGCTGGTATAGCTTTAAATCTTCGCGGTACTACTGGACTGTTTACAGCGGCGGAAGTCATGCCACAGTTTGTCAAATAAAATAATTGTTTTGAGTGTGATGGACAAAGATCTTGTCTTTGTCCTACAGAATGTAATAGATAATTTACCTAGTGAAATATGAAAGTTTGATTTTCTACTTAATAAGGTCGGGTTACAGCTATTGAATTTGGAGTAATTTGTGAGTTTGTAAGCTAATGCGCCAGTTTGGATGTTTCAATACATAGTCAAAAACAAGAGCCTTACTTTGCGGAGAATTCCACTCTGGCTGAAGATAACACAAGGATAGGTTTGAAACAAAAGCGGCTTGTTTTTCCGCCCACTGTATGTCAAGTTGGTTAGATATAACTACTTTTAGCTCTCTAGCATGCTTATAAATACTAGGATGAGGCTTTTTAAATTGTTTGGGAGAAAACGTTACCCAATCAAAATTACCGCTAAAAGGATGTGCCCCAGAAGTCTCTAGATGAACTTGTAATCTCTCATTCTTTAAGGCAGATGTTAGAGGCAACAGATTGTGTATTAGTGGTTCGCCTCCAGTGATAATAACAATTGCAGAATTGTGAGACTTTGTTATCCTAACTAACTCTGGAATAGTTTTTTGTGGATGATGTTCTTGGCTCCAAGAATGTTTTGTATCGCACCAAGGACAATGAACATCGCAACCTCCAAGACGAATAAAAAAGGCGTTAACTCCTGTCCAATAACCTTCTCCTTGAACAGAATGAAAAGTTTCAACGACTGGATAACTTATAGCTCCAATGGCGGTTTCCAAAATAGCAATATTGAATAGTTGGTAATATTAATACTAATCAAGTATTTTGATCATAGTATTTATCAGGTTTATCTCGCTAAAATTCATAAAACCTTAGATTTTGTCATCTGCAAATTGGGCTCATAAATAATTTTATGTCTCAAAAACAAACTTGACCTGTTTAACAATTAGAGAATTTCCCAACAAAAAGCCGTAGAACAAATAACTTAGATACACTACGGCATTAAAAAAATTCTAATTGCTAGAATCAGCAATTAAGCTTATACTTTGGCTGGTTGTGCAGTTTGAGCGGTAAGTCTTTCATAGGTTTCTCTCATTTTTAAACCCACTAAAACTTGAAATAATCCTGTTCCATTTTTAGAGCCAGGATAATCTTTATGCTTCAACAATAGTTCAGTCATTTCACCGTAGTGAGCTGTACTTGTATTACTCAGATGGCTCTCAATATAAATCATTTGTTCTAAATTACCAAACTCACCATCTACTTCTAAGATCGATACTTCATTGTTGTAGAAGCTGTCTGGTCCATAGTACATTTTGATCCCAGGTATAGGACATTCTAATTTGCGTCCACATGGTCTCCAATCAATTGTTGAACCCTGGTCAAAGAGGTAGACAGTATCAAAATTCTCTACGCCTTCTTTTTGAATTAAACGAACTCTAAGCAGATCGCTTTCTTGATCTTTTACAAGCTGAGTTGGTAACACCTGTATTACGACATCAGCGAACTCCCTTTGCACCTCAATGTAAGCTTTGAAATCAGGTTCACGAGCCTTGATGGAAGCCAAAATATCTTCGTAGGTATGACCTCTTTCAGACATATCTCGCTGGATTTTCCACTGAATCTTGACCTCGTCGCTGATATCTAAATAAACGCTAAAATCTACCAGCTCACGAACTCTTTGGTCATAGAGGGGATGTAGTCCTTCAATTACTACTACTTTATTCGGCTCGATTCTTTCGGGGGGATCAAGCTCTCCAGTTTCATGATTATAAATTGGCTTATCGATCGCATTCCCTTCCTTGAGGGACTTGATCTGTTCATACATCAGGTCAAAATTGTTAGCTTTGGGATTTAAAGCTGTAACACCTGCTGCCTTTCTGCCTTTGCGATCAAGACTATGATAGTCATCAAGGCAGATTACGGTCATAAACTCTTCGCCAAACAAATCAGTCAAACGGCGAAGAAATGTTGATTTACCACATCCAGAGTCACCTGCAACTCCAATGAGTACCACTCGGTCTAAATCGGCGGTCATAAAATTCCTCTTCTACAAAACTAATATTTAACTCATAAATTGATAAGCTACCTCAGGAGCTAATCCGCAGACACGTCCTTCCCGAAATGGCACTGGACATATACACAGGCTTGTTTCCTTGAGATTCCCCAAAACTTATCCTTAGAATACTAAGAATAATACCTTGAGCAAGCTTGATTTTTAGCTAGCTAATTCAAGTACTAAATGCTAATTACTAACACTGATGAATCTTACCAGAAGCTAACCTCCTCTACAAGAGAAGATAGCTAGAAATCATTGTAGCTACAGCTAATAGAATGATGATGATTTCTGAGATTTGATGGCTTAAGAAAAAATGAAAATGAATTTATGACTACAGACTCAAAACTCCTAATTGCGATAACCTAACTCGTAGGTTTAGAAATAGTTGGTGATCTTTGGCGAAATTTTCCCTACTCGTGAATCAAGATTAGTCTCTCAATGATAGTCTATTAATACAGTACAAACAATTTAAGTTTCTGTTTTTGGTTTTCTACTTAGTCAAGATAGTGAGTAGCAAATTGAGGTCAGTTATGTAAAGTATTTAGTAGCCTATATATAAATTGGGGGAATCAGATCCAGGTAATGTATAACTCTAGTGCCGCGTTTTCTAGCAGCAATACCGAATACAAAAACCGTTTATTTGTTTACGAAGTAGAAGGTTTATCTCAAAATGGCAACGGAAGCAGTGCTTCTCAGGTGCCTATTCGCAGTAGTGGTACCGTAAGCATGACTGTGCCCTACAGTAGAATGAACCAAGAGATGCGTCGCATCAACAGTTTGGGGGGAAGAGTAATCAGCATCAAGCCTTTGGGTGGTGATGTGCCAAAACAAGCAACCCAACCTGCACCACAGCAAGAAGCTGCATCTAATAATAAAAAATCTATGACTCAAGCACAACCTAAGAAAGCGAAGCAAAAAGTTCCCGTTAATATTTATCGTCCTAAAAATCCTTACGTTGGCAAATGTACTGACATCTATGATTTGGTAGATGAGGGAGGAATAGGAACCTGTCGCCACATGACCTTCGATCTTTCAGGTGGAGATTTACACTATGTCGAAGGACAAAGTATTGGTATTATTCCTCCTGGTGAAGACGAGAAAGGTAAACCTCACAAGCTAAGACTATATTCGATTGCTTCTACTCGTCACGGAGACAATCTCGAAGATAAGACTGTTTCTTTGTGTGTTCGTAAATTAGAGTATAAAGATCCTGAAACAGGAGAACACGTTGAGGGCGTTTGTTCTAGCTACCTCTGTAATCTTAAGCCTGGAGATGACGTTTCCATTACCGGTCCCGTAGGGAAAGAAATGCTTTTACCTGAGGACGAGGATGCTAACGTGATCATGATTGCTACTGGAACAGGTATTGCTCCTTTCCGTGCTTATCTATGGCGGATGTTCTTAGAGGGAGATAAAAACCCAGAGTATAACTATAAAGGATTAGCCTGGTTGTTCTTTGGTATTCCTAAAACTGCAAATATTCTTTATAAAGAGCAACTGGAAAAAATGGCAGCGGAACACCCTGAAAATTTCCGCATGGATTATGCTATCAGTCGTGAACAGCAGAACTCTGAGGGCGGCAAAATGTATATTCAACATAGAATAGCTGAACATGCCGATAAGCTTTGGGAATTAATGCAAAATCCCAAAACTCATACCTATATTTGTGGTCTAAAAGGTATGGAAGGCGGAATTGATGAAGCACTGAGCGCCGCCGCAGCTAAGCATGATGTGAACTGGGATGAGTACCGTAAAGCGATGAAGAAGGAACACCGTTGGCACGTTGAAACTTACTAAAGCCTGAAATTGACCATAAATATTTTTTTTAAATGCTGCGCCTACCGAGCTTTCTTAGTGGGCGCTTTTTTGTTTAAATTCTAGCTGAGATTGGAGGTGAAAAAATCTCTTTAACCTACAAATACAGAGGAGATGAGGCGGATGCTTAAATCATTGTGATCTTCCTTCCCACCAATTAATTTTGCATTCAAAATGAGAATTACGTTAAATTTAGTTAAGCTAAAGGTAATATAAAGAAAAGAAACTTGAATAACGTTTGTAAAAACAATGCCGTGCTGGTTTACCCAATAGGCAATTAAATAGTTGTCAGGATATAGCATAATTTAAGCTTATCCGCAAGCGACACTTGGAATAAGAAGAAAATAAGCTAATAGATATTTAATTTAGAACAACACTTATCCTATGAAGAATTTTTCGTGGAGAATCGTTTTACTCTGGACATTACCCTTACTGGTGGTGGGTTTCTTCCTTTGGCAGGGAACTTTTTCGACATCAGCAGCTAGTAGTGGTCTCAGTGGTAACACAGCAAGTACTCGCATGACTTATGGTCGTTTTCTGGATTATCTCAATTCAGATCGAGTAACCTCCGTAGAACTTTATGAAAACGGCAGAACAGCTATTGTTCAGGCGATTGATCCTGAGTTAGATAATCGACTACAAAAATTGAGAGTTGATTTACCTGCGAACTCTCCTGAGTTAATCGCTAAACTTAGAGATGCTGATGTTAACTTTGATTACCATCCTGCTGGTAATGAAGGAGCAGTCTGGGGGCTTCTCGGAAATCTGATTTTCCCCATAATTTTGATTGGGGCATTATTTTTCTTGTTCCGTCGTTCTAACAATATGCCAGGTGGTCCAGGACAGGCAATGAACTTTGGCAAATCTAAAGCCAAGTTCCAAATGGAAGCTAAAACAGGGATCATGTTTGACGATGTAGCAGGCATTGATGAAGCAAAAGAAGAATTACAAGAAGTTGTTACTTTCCTCAAGCAACCCGAAAGATTTACTGCGGTAGGAGCAAAAATTCCTAAAGGAGTCTTGTTAGTTGGACCTCCTGGAACAGGTAAAACCCTACTGGCAAAAGCGATCGCAGGTGAAGCGGCGGTTCCTTTCTTTAGTATTTCTGGTTCGGAATTTGTCGAGATGTTCGTTGGGGTTGGTGCTTCTCGGGTACGCGACCTATTTAAAAAAGCCAAAGAGAATGCTCCTTGTTTGATCTTTATCGATGAGATTGATGCGGTAGGTCGTCAACGTGGTGCTGGTATTGGCGGTGGTAACGACGAAAGAGAACAAACCCTCAATCAGTTACTGACCGAGATGGATGGTTTTGAAGGTAATACTGGAATTATCATTATTGCTGCTACCAACCGTGCTGATGTGCTTGATTCTGCTCTTATGCGTCCTGGTCGTTTTGACCGACAAGTAATGGTAGACAACCCTGATATCAAAGGTCGTCTGGAAATTCTGGAAGTTCATTCCCGCAACAAAAAGATTGCCCCTGAAGTATCTTTAGATGCGATCGCCCGTCGTACACCTGGTTTCTCTGGTGCAGATTTGGCTAACTTACTCAACGAAGCGGCGATTTTGACTGCTAGAAGACGTAAGGAAGCCGTTACTATGGCAGAAATTGACGACGCAGTAGACCGCGTGGTGGCAGGTATGGAAGGCACTCCACTGACAGATGGTAAGAGTAAGCGATTAATCGCCTATCATGAAATTGGTCATGCGATCGTCGGCACTTTGGTCAAAGATCACGATCCAGTGCAGAAAGTAACTCTCATTCCTCGCGGACAGGCTCAAGGTTTAACTTGGTTTACTCCTAACGAAGATCAAGGCTTGATTAGTCGTTCTCAATTAATGGCAAGAATAGCTGGAGCGATGGGTGGTCGTGCTGCGGAAGAAGAGATTTTTGGTAATGATGAAGTAACTACTGGTGCTGGTGGTGACTTACAGCAGGTAACCGAAATGGCAAGACAAATGGTTACCATTTACGGCATGAGTGATTTGGGTCCAGTTGCCTTGGGCGGACAAGGCGGCGAGGTATTCCTGGGAGCAGGTTTAACTTCCCGTGCTGAATACTCAGAGGAAGTAGCCTCTCGTATTGATGCTCAAGTACGCCAAATTGCGGAACATGGTCATCAACTAGCACGGAAAATTGTGAGAGAGAATCGAGAGGTAATTGATCGCCTAGTGGATCTATTAATTGAGAAAGAGACAATTGACGGTGAGGAATTGAAGCAGATTGTTTCTGAATATGCGGAAGTACCAGAAAAGGAAAGATTTGTCCCACAAATTTAATTACTATTAGTCTAGTTTAATAAACTAACTAATTTACAAGGCTAGTCTTCGGGCTAGCTTTTTTTTGGCTGTTTGCTAGACATATTCAAATCTTTTTGATAGTTATTCCCCCAGATACAAACTGTAGGTATAAGTGAGAGAACTAAAATTAGCTTTAACTCTACTAACAACTAACAACTAGCAAAAAAACAGTGAACCATGAGGAAATCAATTAGAATGACTATAATTCAATCTTGACCAAGATAGCTTGTGTTCTGTTTCATCCCAACTCCAGCGCAAAAAGTTAGCTCTCTGTCCAATTTCTAAACCTGGTAAGCCGATCGCTTTTCTCGGGGATAAAGTAGCCATAGCGATCGCCTGTTCTAAATCGCAACCCCATTGAACGAGGTTAGCTACTCCTTGTAGTAAAGGAAGAGTTGTTCCTGATAAAGTGCCATCGGGAAGCCTCGCTGTACCATTACTAACTGTAATTTGGCGTTCGTCCCAGGGATAAAGACCATCGGGTAAACCTAGAGGAGACAAAGCATCACTGACCAGAAATATTCCTTGGGCATAATCACTAGCTTTGAACATAATTTCTAACATTGTAGGACTAACATGATTGCCGTCAGCAATTAAACCGCAATAAACATCTGGATTGATAATGGCTGCCCCAAGTAATCCTGGTTGACGATGATGTAGACTAGGCATGGCGTTAAAGGCATGAGTCACCATAGATGCACCTTGGTTAAATGCTTGTTGTGCTTCAGTAGCTGTTGCCAGAGAGTGTCCCAAGCTGACGATAATATTTTGATGGCGTAAATAGCTAATTGCTGTATTGCTACTATCTATTTCAGGTGCAAGAGTCATCACTTTGACAATTTGACTAAAATCACCCAAAACTCGTTTGAGATTATCAATAGTTAAAGCCAATAAATGTTGCTGGGGATGGGCGCCACGCTTTTGATGGTTTAAAAATGGTCCTTCCAAATGAACACCTAAGATTTTTGCCGTATTCTGAGAATTTCCTTGTGTTGCCATGAATCGAGCAATAGTTTCCAGCGATCGCTGAATTTTAGCTACCGCAGTCGTAATAATTGTCGGTAAGAAGCAATCAACTCCCTGTTGCCAGAGGAAGTCACAAATCTGTCTCAGTTTTGGAAAATCACTTAATCCTAAGTCAGGAAAAGCTAAACCCAAACCGCCATTAATTTGTAGATCTACTCCTCCTAGGGATAGCCAATCACCCTGTAAATCGACTTTGTTCGAGTTGGACTCTGAATCTAACTTGGGGGCAATAGCTTGAATTCTACCTGCCGCTATTAGAATTTGATTTACCCCTTTTTGTCCTACGATTTGCGCATTTTCGAGTAACAAATCACTATTAATCATGTACATCCCTCTTCATTGATCTAAATGCTGAGCGTAGATTTTTCTTCATTAAGTATTTATAGTATTTGAAACAATCAAGCGAAATTTTGCACTTAGGAAATCACAAAGCAAGATAAAATACGAAATCAAGAATATAAACCAAAGCTTTGAATGAAACTACACCTTTAATTGGCATCATTATGGGCAGTGATTCTGACTTGCCCACGATGGAAAAAGCGATCGCCGTTTGTGCAGATTTTGATGTTCCGTATGAAGTCGCAATCATCTCCGCCCATCGTACCCCTGAAAGAATGGTTGAATATGCCCAAAATGCTCACAAAAGGGGTATTAAAGTGATTATTGCAGGTGCAGGTGGAGCCGCACATCTGCCAGGTATGGTCGCTTCTTTGAGTCCCTTACCCGTCGTTGGGGTTCCCGTGACGACTCGTCAGCTACAGGGAATTGATTCTCTCTACTCTATCGTCCAAATGCCAAGGGGTATACCCGTGGCGACAGTGGCGATCGGCAATGCTCAAAATGCTGGCTTACTAGCAGTTCAGATCTTAGGAACAGGTAACCCACAATTACAGACTCAGATCACTCATTATCGCCAGAATTTGGCACAATCAGTGCTTGACAAACAGAATCAGCTTGATAAATTAGGATACCAGGCATATTTAGCTGAGATGCAACAGCCTGAGCCAAAATGAATTGAGTCGAGTAGAAATCGTCATTAATCAAATTAATGCTTGCCTGATAGTCAAATGAGAAAACGCCGAATATCATTTACAATTCTTTACCCAGGCTTAAAATTAGTGTAAACTACCTGAGAAAAGTTCTATATCAAAAGTAAGAGGAGCAAACGAAAAAATGCAGTCGGCTCAGACACTGCGAACAGTACCAAGAGAGTATTTGAAGGCTCCTGGTGGATTCAATCCCAACGTTTTGATGGTGATTGCCGCCATTATGTTGCTAACAATATCTACCACTGGCTATTTCTTATGGCAATTTCCAGCTTGGTGTTGTTTCATAGCGAATGTTCTGGCATTGCACTTGTCAGGAACTGTTATTCATGACGCTTCTCATAATAGTGCCCATAGCAATCGTATAATTAATTCTATTCTCGGTCATTGTAGTGCCCTCATGCTAGGGTTTGCTTTTCCAGTATTTACCAGGGTACATTTACAACACCATGCCCATGTTAACGACCCTGAAAATGACCCTGACCATTTTGTGTCTACAGGAGGTCCTCTGTGGCTAATTGCGGCACGTTTTTTTTATCATGAATTCTTTTTCTTTCAGAGGCGTTTATGGCGCAAATATGAACTATTAGAGTGGTTCCTTAGCAGATTATTTTTAATTACCATTGTCATGCTAGGAATTCATTATGATTTTATTGGTTACGTCATGAATTTTTGGTTCGTCCCTGCCTTAGTAGTAGGCATGGCTTTAGGATTGTTTTTTGACTATTTACCCCATCGTCCCTTCAAAGAACGCGATCGCTGGAAAAATTCTCGGGTTTACCCTAGTCCTATTCTTAACCTCTTGATCCTTGGTCAAAACTATCATCTCGTCCATCATCTGTGGCCTTCTATTCCCTGGTATAAGTATCAATCAGCTTATTATGCAACTAAGCCACTACTGGATGCTAAGGGTTGTGACCAGTCTTTAGGATTATTGGATGTTAAAAATTTTCTCAATTTTTTATACGATATATTTCTCGGTATTCGCTTACATAAACATTAAGAACAGTAATTTTCCCCTAGTTAATGAGGGATAAAATAACAAAAGAGTTTCAGTTTGAAGTTTATCAACGTCGTTTTAAACAGCCATTGTATACAAGTCATGGTGTCTGGCAGGTGCGGACAGGCATTATTGTCACACTTATCGACCAAGCTGGGGTAGTTAGTCAGGGTGAAATTGCTCCCTTACCTTGGTTTGGCTCAGAAACCCAGGCTCAAGCCTTAGAATTTTGTCAGCAATTAGGTTCAGCTATTACTCAAGAGGATATAGATTTCATTCCTGATAGTCTTCCTTGCTGTCAATTTGCACTCGAATCTGCCTGGCTTAATCTTGGTAATAGTTATGCTGTCGGTCAGACCCAAGATCTGGATTTCTGCTACTTGCTACCCTTAGGAAAAAGGACTTTAACTTCATGGCAAGATCTCAAACAGACTCAAACAGTCAAAACCTGCAAATGGAAAATTGGGGTTTTGCCCATAGCTCAAGAAATTGAGATTTTATTGCAGTTGGATCGTATTTTACCAGCAGAAATCAAATTAAGATTAGACGCTAATGGAGGACTAAATTTGTCTTCAGCACGGCAGCTATTTTCGGTAACAGATACCTTATCTAGAATTGAATTTATCGAACAACCTTTAGCTCCTGAGCATCTTGGAGAAATGTTCCAACTCAGTCAAGCTTATGATACGGCGATCGCTTTAGATGAATCAGTTGCCAGTTTTAGACAGTTACAATCGGTTCATCACCAAGGATGGCAAGGACTGTATGTAATTAAAGCTGCGATTATGGGTTTTCCCAGTAAGTTAATGCATTTTTGCCAAATCCACTCATTAGATGTGGTATTTTCCTCTGTGTTTGAAACTGAAGTTGCTCGGAATGTAGTCCTCAAAATGGCGCAAGAATTAGGACATGACCGTGCTGTTGGTTTTGGGGTTCAGCTTTTTTGGTAGGTTTTTAATGAATAGCAATAACGCAAAAACACCCCTAGAATAATCCTAGAGGTGGAGCTTTCAAAATCAAATTACTAAAATCAATTATACCAATCAGGCTCTTACATTCCTTTAGCCACTAATTCAGCTAAGTCAACAACGCGTTGAGAGTAGCCCCACTCATTATCGTACCAAGCAACGATTTTGATCATATCGCCATCAAGAACTAGGGTCAGTTGACTATCGATAGTAGAGGAAACATCAGTACCTTTAAAGTCTGAAGACACAAGAGGCAGGTCAGTATAGCCCAAGATCCCTTTCATCTCACCTTCGGCAGCTTTCTTAAGTACTTCGTTGACTTCTTCAGCAATCGTATTTTTCTCAACCTGAGCTACCAAATCCACAACGGAAACGTTAGGAGTAGGGACACGTAAGGCGATACCGTTTAGTTTTCCTTTTACTTCTGGATAAACTAGAGCAACTGCTTTGGCGGCACCAGTAGATGTCGGGACAATATTTGCTGCTGCGGCTCTTGCTCTTCTTAAGTCACGATGGCTAGCATCGAGAATCCGCTGATCGCCAGTATAACTGTGAGTCGTAGTCATTGCACCCTTAATAATGCCAAAATGTTCATTAATGACTTTAACGATGGGAGCGAGACAGTTCGTAGTACAGCTAGCATTACTAACAATGTCAAATTCACCAGGAGTGTATTTTTCGTCGTTAACGCCCATCACATAAGTACCAATGTTAGGACCGCTACCAGGAGCAGTAATAACTACTTTTTTGGCGCCAGCTTGGAGATGTTTTCCAGCTCCTTCTGCATCACGAAAAACACCAGTAGATTCAATAACAATATCAATATCCCATTCTTTCCAAGGTAGATTCAATGGATTGCGATCAGATACACATTTAATTGTTTTGCCATTGACGATTAAAGAATTAGTGTCGTGACTAATATCTGCATCTAAAACACCTAACATAGTGTCATGCTTTAGGAGGTGAGAGTTAGTTTTAGGATCTGAGGTATCATTAAGCCCTACAAGTTCCAAATTCGTGTCTGCACCTCTAGTTAACAGACACCTGACAAAATTACGTCCAATACGCCCAAAACCGTTAATTGCTACTCTAACCACTATTTTCTTGCCCTCTATTTTATTAGGTTAATAGATTAAAACATTCTTAATAAGACTCATCATATCGTAAAGTAAGCACAATTCAAGACCTGACTCAGAATCAATTTGAACATCAATTAACCTGCAAATAGATTCTCGAATCTGGTAGATGATCGGAAAATCTTACAGTATCGTCTCAGAAGTAATCAGCGAGCTTTTTTTTGCTCATTATCCCCAATAGTCCAATCTCAAAGATAAATTTGCAAGTTTACTCACTCCTCTTTTTACCTAAGTCCTGAAAATTCTTGTTATCATAGCCCGTATTGTTTAGAGCAATGGGAATATATAGGAATGCTTTACTTCAAAACAAGGTAGTATTCTGTAACCCCCAATCAGGATGTTTGTGCTATTGCAGGAGTCAAAGAAGTGGTAAAAGTAGATTTGAATGGTAGACCATTTCATTTTATTGGTATTGGCGGAATTGGAATGTCAGCTTTGGCTCAAATTGTTGCTCAACGACAATTGCCTGTGTCGGGTTCTGATCTACGTTCAAGTCATATTACAGATCGCCTTGAAGCATTGGGAGTCAAGATTTTTTATCGTCAGGAAGCCAGCAATCTAGATTTTTTTGCACCTCGCCCTCAGCAAAAACGCCAGCCAGTATCTGCGGGGAAACCTAATTTGCCCCCAGAGATTGAGATTTTAGAGGATCTTCAAGACCATTTGCCTCAGATTGTGTGTTCGACGGCGATCGCCAAGAGCAATCCTGAGTATCAAGCAGCAGTTAACCTTGGTTGTCCCATTTTTCATCGCTCTGATTTGTTAGCAGCATTAATTGAGCAATATCAGAGTATAGCTGTTTCAGGAACCCACGGCAAAACAACTACTAGTAGTCTGATCGGGTACATGTTATTTGACAGTCAGGTCGATCCGACAATTATCATTGGTGGAGAAGTAGATGCCTGGGATGGTAATGCTCGAAGTGGTCAAGGAAAATATTTGGTGGCAGAAGCCGATGAGTCTGATGGTTCTTTAGTTAAACATCATCCTAGTATTGGGGTCATTACCAACATTGAATTAGATCATCCTGATCGTTATCAAGATATTCAAGAAGTAATCAACATTTTTCAAACTTTTGCAGGACAGTGTAATACTTTGATTGGCTGCATTGACGATCCGATTGTTCGGGAAGAATTAGCCTTAACCATTAGCTATGGTTTAAGTCCTAATTGTGGAGCAGATTATACTGCCACTAACATTACTTATCATAGTCAAGGAAGCGATTCCGAAATATGGGAAAAAGGAGTTTGTTTAGGGGAGTTACATCTACCGTTATTAGGAGAGCATAATTTAAGTAATGCCTTAGCAGCGATCGCTGTTGGCAGACAAGTCGGTTTAGAATTTACTACTATTGCCCAGTCTTTAGCTACCTTTGGCGGAACAAAACGTAGATTTGAGCATCGCGGAGAAATCGATGGCATTACTTTTATTGATGACTATGCCCATCACCCCAGCGAAATAGATGTTACCTTAGCTGCGGCGAGATTAAGAGTTGACGGTAATAATTCTCTCAAGAGGGTAGTGGCAATATTTCAACCTCATCGCTACAGTCGCACCCAAACTTTTCTAACAGAATTTGCGACAGCTTTTAAGGATGCAGACTTGGTAGTAATTACAGACATCTACAGTGCGGGAGAGCAAAACCACTCTGGAATTACAGGTTCAGATTTAGTTAATGCGATCGCTCATTACCACGATCATGTTTACTATCATCCAGATGTTAACTCCATTGCTGACTATATTAAGCAAGAAATATTGCAGCCAGGAGACTTGGTAATGTTCTTAGGGGCGGGTAATCTTAATCAATCAATTCCTCAAACAATTGCTTTGTATCAATTGTAGGGTGGGCTGGAGAAACAATTATCTCTTCGATTTGCCATTAATTACTAATGCCCACCACCATTATCAGTAATCATTAACATGAATCAAGATCGTTTAATTCAATCCAGTGTATCTTTAGCTAGCCAAACTTCTTACAAAGTGGGAGGTGATGCTCAATGGTATGCTGCACCGAGAAACTGGGACGAACTTCAAGCCAGCTTTGAATGGTATCAAGCTCAGGATGTTCCTTTAACCTTACTTGGTGCTGGTTCAAATTTACTGATTAGCGATCGCGGTTTACCGGGACTGGTACTATCAACTCGATATTTCCGCAGTTATGAATTTGATTCTGAGACGGGAATTTTAGTTGCGGATGCGGGAGAGGCGATCGCTAAACTGGCATGGAAAGCGGCAAAACGAGGCTTGAAAGGGTTGGAATGGGCGGTGGGTATTCCTGGAACTGTTGGTGGCGGCGTAGTCATGAATGCTGGGGCACATGCTTCCTGTCTCGCTGATATTTTGGTTAGTGCAACTGTATTATCTCCTGACGGTCAAATTTCCGAATTAAAACCTGAAGATTTAGCATACAGTTATCGTACTTCCAATTTGCAGGGAGGGAAGCAGATGGTAGTCAGAGCAAAAATGCAGCTTGAACCTGGTCACACTAAAACCGAAATTATGGAACTTTCCCAGCAAAACTGGACACAGCGAAAAACCACGCAACCTTATCATTTACCAAGTTGCGGTAGTGTTTTCCGCAATCCGCAACCTCATGCAGCAGGGAGACTCATTGAACAGCTAGGTTTAAAAGGCTTCAAGATTGGAGATGCTCAAATAGCTCATCGCCACGCCAATTTTATTCTTAACTGTGGTACGGCTACCGCTAAAGATATATTTGAGTTAATTCGTTATGCTCAAGAAAAAGTAGAATATCATTGGTCAGTATCTCTAGAGCCAGAAGTTAAGCTACTTGGGGAATTTTAAATTAATTCTAATTAATTCTAAATCGCCGATCTCTAAGTTATGCTAATTGTTCTGATAGATTTCGTAATCACTAATAAAAAACTCACTAAACAGATATGGCAGGAAAAGGATTTGGTCCACTAGGTAAAATGAAAGAACTTGCTGACGCTTTTAAAAAAGCTCAGGAGGTACAAGCAGGAGCGCAACAACTCCAAAATGAATTAGAGCAAATGGAGATTGAAGGAACTAGCGAAGATGGACTAGTAAAAGTGGTCATGAGTGGCAACCAAGAACCCCGTCGCGTTGAAATTTCTCCCGATGCAATGTCTCAAGGAGCAGAAGCCCTTTCCGCATCTGTCTCAGCCGCTATGCAGTCTGCCTATGAACAGTCTACTGACTTAATGCGGGGACGTATGGAAGAATTAACAAGTGGCTTGAATCTTCCTGGAATGTAATTCAGTTATCAATAAACAAGTGTTAATGGGGGTTTTATGACCCTCTTTTTTATGACAATATTTTGTTGGAGGACATAGGGGATTGATATAAATACCTTTGGGAATTAGGATAAAAGTCTGTCTTAAATACTTAAAATCAAGAGCGTTACTTAATATCTTGGTTGTAAACTAATTTTTCAAATATAGATTTGTCATACTTTTAAATTTAAGATTTTCATTGGTTTATGACCAGTGAGCTAAATGAAATAACTGATGATTGCTTTCCTGAAACTTAAATGGTTAAGGTAACTTAACTCTTGACTGTCTAAGATGGCAAGTACTCATTATGCGATCGCTTAAATAATGCAAAGGAATAACCAGAAAGTGTAATTAAGATTGGCTGAGGAGCTCAAATTTTAACCAATAAATAGACAATGGTGTCTTTATTCAATCAATAGAGGATTATACCGTGGATAAATATCGTACCCTAACAAGACGACTCAAGAGATACTATCAGCGATCGCAACATCAAGAACATCCTGAGTGGAATACCCTTGATTTAAAATGGGGGGAGCGCAATTTGTTTTGTGATCTGTTCGGCA
Organism: Cyanobacteria bacterium P01_G01_bin.67; assembly: GCA_039179675.1. Taxonomy (GTDB): domain Bacteria; phylum Cyanobacteriota; class Cyanobacteriia; order Cyanobacteriales; family Xenococcaceae; genus Waterburya. Next base: position 9,099 of record JBCDEP010000025.1, on the reverse strand, counting down.
TTATCTGGTGGGTCAAAGCTAAATAGATCTTTAGGTATGGTTTCAGGGGCAGTTTGACTAATAATCTCTTCAGTTATTTTGAGGGTTAACCCGTCTTTAGTTTTTGACAAATCTACTCGCTCGATATCTGCTGATTGAGACGTAACATAAGCAGTAACCTCATAACTGTGATCGGCAGCATTAATGTCATATACACTATAGGTTTTCGCTTTAAGCTGCTCGGTTCTGATTGCCATATTTTGCAGGTCTAGATTGATAAATCTTTGAAAATATCTTAGTAACCTATCAGGTGGAAGTATAGCGATCGCACGAGCAGCTATTTTATTATTGTTGACCTGATCGAGAGTTTTGAGATAGAAATTAGCCACAGTGCCGACAGCAATTGCTGATTGAGACTGAATAAACTGTTGATAGTCACTTATCGAATATTGCTTTTGATTCACGTCGTATATCCAAACCTGAACTCCATCCGAGATAATCTGATATTTTCGTTCAACTGTGTCGTTAGGATTAATCAACGTAATCTCACTGTTGACTTTATTGGGTGCAGCCACCGTAGTTAAAATTTGAGCATCAGCAACCTGAGATCTATCAGGAAACATACTAGTTAAGGTTCCTTTCGATTCTAGTTGATAACTAGGTTGAGCCAGTAATTTACTCGTCGCTTGGAGTAGCGGAGCAGCTTGTAGAAGTGGTAAAGACAGGTTGGGATTGTTGGGTTGTGCTGGCAGCGGTTCCGTACTTGTTTGAGCTATTGTACTGTGGTGGGTAATACTGCCGATACTGATAGTCATCAAACCTATAATTAATGAAGATTTCATTGAATGAGATTAATCTATAGGATGAAACTTCAAAACTATCATGTAATATTTCCATCTTATTTTGATGTAACAGAACTTTTTATTGCGTTTTTAAATTGGCTGGAGCATCTTGGATTTTCCGATAGTTGATCGTGCCAAAACCTAACCAAAAGATCAGTAATCCCGAAGTTAAAAGCAACACTGAAATTGAACCAAACTGGTCGATCAAGATTGGCGCCGCAGCGGTAAATAAACCACCACCGACGATAGGTTCAAAAAAAAGCTGCTTGTAGGCAAAGCTCTCAAAAGCTGCGGTTTCATTTTCTGGATCGACCATCCGAATCAGTAAAATTCCTGTAGCAGTAACTCCCATCGACTGTCCCATATCGCCAATTCCACGCTCAAACCAATGAACAGGAATAATACGCGGTGCAATGACGACAAAAGCAAAAATGTTCCAGATGATGCCTACTAAAGAGAGGGTGATGAACACTCCTAAATTATTGCCTAATATAGTCAGATCGATACCTGAGATCGCCGTAATAATTACCACATCAATTGCCACTCCGCCAATTCTTTCTTGGAGTTGACGATCTATTAAATAATCTATTCCTAACTGCTTGAGGGTTATTTGAACGATAATGCCGCCAATTAAAGCCATCGGAAATAAAGGCACTGCTTCGATCAGCTCTAAGCCATTTTTGCCCCAGGCGACTGCCTCTAGCCAAAATAAACCTTTGAGCATTAGCCAACCACAAGCGATCGCTAATGCTGTAAATCCACAGTTAAGAGACAAGGCATCAATACCCACATGCTCGAATATTGCTGCTTTTTGAGTCGCTTCTGTTTCTGAGACTATTTCTGGCGGAGCTTGATTAATTTTATTGTTGTTGATTTGCACATGACCTTGTTGTTGTCCCCATTGGATCAACCATGTCCCACCCACAATTCCTGTAATGATGCCTACGGTAGCTAAGCCTAAAGCCAAATTACCTCCTTCAGGAAATCCCAGTTTATCAAGAGTTGCTGCCATTCCTGCTGCTGTACCATGTCCCCCTTCAAAGCCAATCTCAATTAGAGTTGCTGCTAAAGGATCGATATTAAACAGGGGAATCAAAATAAATGTAACCGTAACAATGCCAAAGACATATTGTCCCCAAGCCAAACTTTGACCAAAAGCAACCTGAGGCGAGGCTTTACGCCAGATATCTTGAGGATTAGGTATGTTTTCTCCTAAAAATAACGCGGCAAAAACAACGTTAATAAATACGCTAGGACATTGCAACCAAATCTGCTGCATAGTGTCAGGGAAGATGCCTCTAATCAGACTAGAATTAGGATTTATTTGAAATGCTATGTTTCCCAATACTTGTGATCCTAATAATAAAGCGATCGCGCCTGCAATAATCGACTCGGGTAAATATAATTTTTGGAGTAACTTAATTTTCTGCTTGATGTATATAGACAGCAATAATAAAATCGCCAGGATTATAAAGGCGAAAAAGACATTTAAGAGGTCGAACATTAACGATTTTGGAGAGATTAACTTACTAAGCCTATCAGTAAAGGCTTCTGGATTGAGATCACAAAAGTAACGATGAGATATGCAGATTAAGCAATTTTAGAAATAGCGATCGCTCTAAATATTTTTGGTCTGGATCTTAGATCTCAGTTAAGTAATTAATTGTCGATGGGCTTGCCCAGCGTGTTGAACATTTAGATTAATATCGGATCAGGACAATTCCTTTTTCCTTGTCTATTGGTAGTATGTTTTCTGATAAGCTCAGATTGATATTTTGAATAGGAAATCAGTGTTGTCGCTAATTTCGGAACTCAATTATGCCCCGCCTATTTTGGAGTTTTCATGGTGATATCTTCTCGTAACAACCTAATCTATCCCCAGACTGCTCAAGTAGAACAGAGCGATAATTATCATGGAGTAGAGATAAAAGATCCTTATCGCTGGTTAGAGAATCCTGATTCAGATGCCACTCAAGCTTGGGTCAAGGAGCAAAATAAAGTCACAAGTGGTTATTTAGAAACTATTGCCGTCAGAGAGGAAATTAAGCAACGCTTGACTCAGCTATGGAACTATGAAAAATATAGCAGTCCCTTTAAACGTGGTCAGAAGTATTTTTATTTTAAAAATGACGGTTTGCAAAATCAAAGCGTCCTATACACACTTGATTCCCTAGATGATGCAGGAACAGTTCTCTTAGATCCCAATCAGTTATCGGACGATGGTACTGTTGCTCTTTCTGGATTATCCATCAGCGATGATGGTCAATGGATGGCTTATGGCTTATCAAACTCTGGTTCGGATTGGGTAGAGTACCGAGTTAAAAATGTTGCTACAGGGGAAGATTGTAGCGATTATCTTCAGTGGATTAAGTTTTCAGGGGTATCTTGGACAAAAGATCATCAGGGTTTCTTTTACAGCCGTTACGATGAACCCAATCCTCAAACTAAATTAGAAGACGTTAATTATTATCAAAAGCTTTATTACCATCGTTTAGGCACAGCACAGGCAGAAGACACCTTAATTTATCAGCGTCCTGATCATAAGGAATGGGGCTTTAGTGGTGGTGTTACCGAAGATGGCAAGTATTTAATTATCAGTGTTTGGTTAGGTACGGATAGTAAGAATTTAGTATTTTACAAAAATCTGGAACAGCCTGAGAGTGAAGTTACCGAACTAATTAGCGAGTTTGAAGCCAGCTATGGAGTGATCGAACACGAGCAAAATATTTTATGGCTACAGACGGATTTAGATGCCCCCAGAGGTAAGGTAATTGCCATTGATTTAAACAATCCTGATAAAAGTAACTGGCAAGAAATTATCCCTCAAGCCCCTGAAACTCTAAAAGGTGTGGGACTATTAAACAATCAGTTTGTCGCTAACTATCTTCAGGATGCGCGATCGCAAATCAAAATTTACGATCTGGAAGGGAATTTAGTCCGCGAGGTAGAATTACCTGGGATTGGTTCGGCAGGTGGTTTTAGTGGCAAGCGATACGATACAGAAACGTTTTACACTTTTACCAGCTTTACCACTCCTGCCACAATCTATCGCTACGATATGATTACGGGAAACAGTACATTGTTTCGTCAACCTGAGGTAGATTTTAATCCTGACGACTATCAAACCCAGCAGGTATTTTATGCCAGTAAAGATGGCACTAAGATCCCAATGTTCATCACCCATAAAAAAGGGCTGGAACTAAACGGGAACAATCCGACATATCTCTATGCCTACGGTGGCTTTAATATTTCCTTGACTCCCAGTTTTTCGATCAGTAATTTAATCTGGCTAGAGATGGGCGGTATCTATGCAGTACCTAACTTGAGGGGTGGCGGAGAATATGGAGAGGCTTGGCATCAAGCGGGCATGAGACAGGAAAAACAAAATGTCTTTGATGATTTTATTGCCGCTGCTGAATGGCTAATCGACCAAAAATATACCAGCCAGCAAAAATTAGCGATCGCAGGTGGTAGTAATGGTGGGTTACTGGTAGGTGCCTGTATGACTCAACGTCCCGATCTCTTTGCCGTAGCAATACCTGCGGTAGGCGTAATGGATATGTTGCGGTTTCATAAATTTACCATTGGCTGGGCATGGTGTTCCGAGTATGGAAGTCCTGACAATGAAGCAGATTTTAAAACTCTTTACGCCTATTCTCCCCTGCACAATCTGCAACCAGGTACAGCCTATCCTGCCACCATGATTACTACTGCCGATCATGATGATCGCGTTGTCCCCGCCCATAGCTTTAAGTTTGCTGCGGCGTTACAGGCAGCACATCAAGGAGAAAATCCTGTTTTAATTCGCATAGAAACCAAAGCGGGACATGGCGCAGGTAAACCTACTACCAAGGTAATAGAAGAAGCTGCCGACAAGTGGGCTTTTCTGATGGAAAATCTTGGTATAGAACAACTAAAAACTATCGACTAACGACTAACAACTACGAACAGATCACTTTTTAATTTTAGACTTTGGTTCAGCAATGACATTTCTTGATTTACGATTGAGATAATAGTGCCAGAGGATTTTAGTGGCGATCGCTCGATAGGGTTTCCAAGATTCGGCAATTACCTCTAATTCTGCTGCGCTTGGACGCTTGGGGAGATTTTTGATTTCTTTGACAGCGATCGCTACTGCCAGATCTTTTGCAGGGAAGACATCTGGTCGTTGTAAAGCCATCATTAAATAAATATCTACCGTCCAGTCGCCAATTCCTTTAATCTTGGTTAATTCTTGGCGGATCTCCTGATCGCTGATGGTAGATAAATTAGCTAAATCTAATTCCCGATTTAAAATAGCTTGGGCTAAAATCCTACCATATCTGGTTTTTTGCCGACTAAAACCAACTGCTTTTAACTCTGCATCATCTAGAGTCAGAAAACTTGCAGGAGTCAAATGTTCCACTGCATCCTCAAGACGCTTAAAAGCAGCTTTAGCCGAAGCATAAGAAACCTGCTGTTCCAAAATAATCCGTATCAAAGTGGCAAATCCTGGTTCCCGCTGCCAAGATGGTGGATATCCCCAAGTATCGATGATCTCTGCCAAATTGCGATCGCGCTTTATTAGTTCTTCAATTGCGGTAATAAAAGCACTATTGTTCATCATCCAATCTGCAAGCCCAAGATACACCAGAACAATTTACTGATAATTAGTATATTTGATCGCAATCGCTTTTACTTCAAAGAAACAAATGTGATTGATCAATCAAATTGAATACAACCCTTAACAAACAAACATTTCCTGTAGCAAAGCTAATACTTTTTTCATCTCTCCTGATGTTAACTGTCCTTGCTTTCTAACCAGACGTTGCTTATCCACCGTTCTTAATTGATCTAGCATTACTTGTCCTGTTTTTCCCTTGAAATCAATCTTGATCCTGGTTTTGTAACTCCGTAACTTGGTCGTCATTGGGGCAATAATCACTGTCCGAATATATTGATTCATCTCATCAGGAGAAACTATCACACAAGGTCTAGTTTTCTGTACTTCCGAACCAATTGTCGGATCTAAATTGATTAAGTAGACTTCACCCCTGGCTACCATTCCCAATCCTCATCTGACACTGTCCCCAGAGCATCATCGATCAATAATTGATCATCACCATTGACAGCCATTGATTGAAAAGACTCTGACCAGCCTTCCCTAATATTCTTAATAGGAGTTAAAACCAAACTACCGTCTTTTACCTCCATTTCTACATAGTTGTCAAATCCACACTGTTCAATAATGGTTTTGGGAATTCTAATCCCTTGCGAGTTACCAATAGGAATGATTTTTGCTTTCATCAAATGTAACCACATAGTAATTACATTAATTTTATCATAGTCAATCAGGCGGTGCCTTTAACTAGCTTTGCGTTTGCTTTTGACCAATTAAAATTCAGAACTGCATAAAAAAAATAACTGATCGTATCTAGTAAATGTAAGCAAAACACACTCTTATTCATTCTAACTAGATACAAACCATGAAAAAATCTACTCTAGCTCTTCTAACTACTGTTATCGCCTTCGCTCCTCTAACTGCTTTCGCTCAAGGCGTACAAACTAGCATTCAAGACAATACTAACTCTGCTGCTGCTGTCGGCACTGCCAACTACATCGACCAAGATGCTACACAGCACAGCCTACAACAACAATTAGACTTGGGTGCTTACGGTGTTCCTTCTTACCCTGACGCTCAAACTTCTGTCCAAAAGAATGCTAACGAAGCTGCTGCGGTTGGTAACTTCAACTACATCGACCAAGATGCTACTCAAACTAACATTCAAGACCAAGTTGATTTAAATCAGTACCTTCCACAAGGTTACGGCTACTAAATTTTCTCTCTTTCACTGATTTTAGACCTAAATACTCAAGTCCTGGTTAATCCTAGTCAGGACTTTTTTCAGTTATCAGTAAACAGTTAATTTCTCTGTGGCTGAATTACAAAGCTAGCAATGGCTTATGATTACGAGATTGCTGCTTCAGAAATAAATAGAATAATGAAAAAATCACCTCAACCCCAATAAAATTTTTCTCTGCAATTGATAACATTGTCGAAAATACTTTTTTCGACAATGTGTATTTACTGTTTATTTCTTTCTTAGTTCCCTCCTCCTCCAAAAACTTTGACCTCATCATAAAGTCCTGCTATTCGTTCGACTTTTAGATCAGTGAGTTTCTGAGATAGGCGATTGAATTCTTCCGATTTCACGCAATTCATAAAAGACTCCTCAGAATCATAACGTCCCTTATTGATTAACATCTTAGGATTTCGACGATTGCGATACAGTGTTGAACCGAGAAATCCAGATTGCTGAACCATATATTCGCCAATTGCTGCCCAAGCTTTCAAGGCTTCTGAGTCGTCTCCCTCTGGAAGAGTAATAACGTTGAAAAAGGTGAGTATGCTCATAAATTAACTCCTCATTAGTTTTATTTAGATCACAGATGTGTCGTCTTGATAAAAGTTTTCTTAGCTTTACCAAACTGAAAAAAAGCCTAGAAAAGCTCTTTTGAAATATTAACTTGCATTTGCAACTTTTGTAAAATCAATATTTGTAAATACAAGTATTAATTCAGATGCAACTGATTCAAATGCAAGTATTACAAATGCTATGTTTATGAAAAGATATGAATGAAATAAAATCAGAAATATAGATTCATAATGTCAAAACTGTCTAAAACTCAACGTGAACGCCAATCCAGTTTTGGCTTTCTGCTTCAATTACTGTCACGCAGAATGGATAATCTTATGAAACAGCGATTGTCTGAAATCGATATTGATTTAAAGACTTTTGCCAACTTACGAATGTTGAGCGATGGAGATGGTATAAATCAACGCGAACTAGGACGTTTATTGGAATTTCCCGAATATCATACTAGTCGTAATGTTGATTCCTTAGTAGAAGCTGGCTTTGTTGAACGTCGTCCCGACCCACATAGCCGTCGTTCTGTATTGATATTTCTGACAAATAAGGGGCGGGAAAAAGCGAAGCAATTGCCTAAAATTATTTCTTCAGTAAATACTGAATTTTTGCAAACTCTTGATGAACAAGAAAAGCAACAAATAGTATGGTTATTACAAAAAGTTGCCAATATCTCGGAAGATGCTGATTCCACTCTCTAAGTGCTCTTTAATCGTTAAATCTTCTTAACCTGAATTGACGTTAATCTACATTTGGTTTGATTTCTTTAGTATCCAACTAAGAAAACTGCATGAGTTAAATCAACGACGAAAAACAAACAAATCACCCGTCGCTTCTCGTCCGATTCTCATGTTTTGATCCAAGTAATAAGTGATCCATAAAGCTTCATTTCTGAGAAAATCTAGTACTGATATTTTCATTTCGAGTAGAGTCAAGTCTGATTGGGCGAAAAACAGAGTAGCTTTTATGGTCAAAGCATTAAATGCAACCATAGCTGATCGCTAATCAGGTTGCGATTACGCTCACAGAGGCTACCGCCTCAAAGTCATGCTTCGCATGGAGATGACTCGTAAGCGCCGTTACTCCCAAGGCATAGCCAACCTCTTTCCGTTTTGACCAAGTAAAATTCAAAACTGCATAAAAAAATAAACTGATCGTATCTAGTAAATGTAAGCAAAACACGCTAATTTTGATTTTAACTAGATACAAACCATGAAAAAATCTACTCTAGCTCTTCTAACTACTGTTATCGCTTTCGCTCCTTTAACTGCTTTCGCTCAAGATTCCTCGACTAGTATTCAAAACAACACCAATTCCGCTGCTGCTGTCGGTACCGCTAACTACATCGACCAAGACGCTACACAACAAAACCTGCAACAACAACTAGACTTAGGTGCTTACGGTGTTCCCTCCGCCCCTGACGCTCAAACTTCAGCTCAAATCAACGCTAACGAAGCCGCGGCGATAGGTGACTATAACTTAATCGACCAAGATGCCACTCAAACAAACATTCAAGACCAAGTTGACCTAAACCAATATCTTCCCCAAGGTTACGGCTACTAAACCTTCACTCTTTCGTTAATTTTAAAACTAAATACTAAAGCCCTGGCAATTAACCAGGGCTTTTTTGATTGTAGCCTTTTAAATAGTAAAGATGATAGGAAAAATGCACTCTTTCCAATCAAACTTTTTGCCAACAGGTATCGGCTTTTGCTTTGATCGATTGGTAGAAAATTTTGTCTTGAAGTTTTTCTTGTTTACTCCCTTCCCACTAAAAGATTAAGCAACAAGTGAGAAAATGAAATTGAGTGTCTTTTGAACTTGTCGAGCCGAGAGAAACTGATTAGAATCTAAGAACTGAAACAACTTTT
>JBCDEP010000254.1:0-5023 GCA_039179675.1 Cyanobacteria bacterium P01_G01_bin.67 | reverse complement strand
GTAGGAGTCTGCCCTTCAACTACATCTACATCTCCTTCAGTAGGAGTCTGCCCTTCAACTACATCTACATCTCCTTCAGTGGGAGTTTGATCGCTTCCCTCGTTACCAGAACCTGTAGGTGGTTCAGTTACCAATGCATCTGGGCTGGGAAGAGTAATATCTGACATATTCCCTGATTGGGAAAAAACTGATTCTGTAGCTACGACTATCCAGGTAATTGATAGAAATAATCTTATAGATAATTGGGATAATTTCATATTTATAATCCTGATGATAAAGTTGATTAAAACGAAAAAGTGTACCCAAAACCAATAACGAATCTTGTTCCATCACCCGCAGAACCAGTAATATCCGTAACAGCAGGAACAATCACAAATGGTAGCTTTCTAAATGGAACTAAGGGAATGCCAATAGTTAGGTCTTGACCAGTCCACTCAGCCACAAACCCGATTGGTTGGATTAATTTAATTGCAATGCTGCCAAAAACGCCTACGGTATCATTGCCATCATTAATATCGGATTCCGAACGAAATTGACCTCCTCCTACACCTACCGTTGTATAGATCTCGCTAAATGCCTTAGTTCTATCTTGACGTAACTTGATTCTTTTGGTCGCAGCTCCATATACTGAAGATCCACCATCGGTATCTCCCCAGGTGAATAAGCCCTGTACTCCAAGAGCCACTGCAAAATCCTCTGGTAATCGGCGGTGTAATTTGAGGTTAACTGCGCCATCCCTAAACGGAGCGCTTACATCAACCAAGCTAACTCCAATTTGGGCACCTAAATTTTTTTGAGCATTACCCAAACCAAAGCCAACCCCAATGACACCATCTGACTCATCCGTAAACCTCGCCCGCTCTTGAAAGCCCACTCCTATACCAGCATTTCCCCATGATGCTCCATATCCTGAAGGATTGATAATTGTAATACTAGGAGATGCTCGATATGGTTCTTTTGGAAATGGCAGAGTTAGAGGGATTCGTTTCGGTTCAAATCTTTCTCCTCCAGCGGGTTGGCGACGAAGAGCAGGAGAACCATTGTTTGAAGATTCAGTAGCAATATTCTGAATAATTTTAGAATTGGAGATAGATAGAGAATCTAATGAAGATTTGTATTCATTTGATTCAGTTTTTTGGTGATGATTTACATCTAATAATTTAGATTGTTTTAACTGAACTGTCCCAGCATTGGCACTAGCTGCACTGAACAGGAGAATAAAATTAATAAAAATTGACTTTGGACTAGATACGGAGGACTTTTTAATCAATGGCATTTAAGCACTGTGGTTTAAAGTTTTTTTCTATTTAGTCTATATTTAATAGGAATTGATACCAATTTTAAGAAGTAAACTAATCTTTAGTTAAATTAACTAAGAGAGTTATTCTTAAGACATTTAAGAGGACGTAACAAAAAAAATCTCGAAATAAACAGCTAAAAATTTATTAGCACCTAAACTTATTAATTACGCAAAATCTTCATTGGCTTCGCTTATTTAAAATATTTCTGTAGTCAAAGTAGTTTAACTTGCTTGACCCTGCGACTCATCACTTAATGTTCTGACAGTTAATCCAGTCATTAAAGAAAAAGATTTTATTTTTATTAGAACGTAGTCTTTGCTCAGACCACTCAAAATTGCCAATTGATTCAGGGGAGATTTAGCGGATTTTTGTTACTAAGACGACGCAATAATTTTCTACCAAGGCCACCAAAGAGGTTGATATGGCTTGTCTTCAAAACTATATATTCCCCTAACTTGTAATGCTTTACATTCAATTGGATTTTTGTTTTCTAAAATACATCCAGCATTGTAGCTGGGGTTAACACTAAAAAGCTTTTGACTGTCCTCAGCAAGACAATTTTCCTCTTCTTCATTAACTAGACAAACCAAATTCTGATTTTCTGTAGTTTCTGCTTTAAGGTATTTTGCTTGCTCTTGTTCATAGACGCTTTGCAATTTAGTAGCAGTTTGTTGGCAAATCTCTTCTCCTAACTGCTCGGGGAGCAAATATTCTGCATGCCAAGTCATTAATGATGTTAAATTGATTTCCCCTGGAGTATAGGCAAACATGGTTGGAGTATCATCTTTAACTGCACATACAAATGCTGATTCTGAAACTTTAGTATTATTCTCTTCTTCCGCATTGAGAGGTACTGAATTCAGCGCGATCGCGCAACCGATAGCAGCGGTGTAAAGAATTTTTTTATTCATTGTTATTATTTTGGTAATGAGATCTTAAAGCTATGGATTAATAGTTGAAAGTATATTTAACTATACGCCCCAACCTAACGCACATTATTTCACTAAATACATTGTCACAAGCGTAAATTTTTAATAAAGATATTTCGGTAGTCAAGTATCTGCACTCCAAGTACCAAATTTTACTAGCTATCTAAAATTTACCAGCTACAGCTCAATTTAGTATTTTTTTGATAAATTAAATGATTAAACATTCATGACACAAGACTGAGACGAAAATATGCGCTAGATTGTTGCCAATTTGATGTTTCTTCTTTCAGATTTAATTATGAGATCTGACAAATTACTTAATCAATGTCATAGCCAAACAAATTAGCATTGACTTCTGCTAAATTAATATCTCCTAAACCATACTCTTGCCAGCGTCTAGTGACCATTGCCGCAGTATCGTCATCAGATTCTAAAGGTTCGCCCCATTCGTGGTCGGTTTCAGGAGCGATCTTGGTTGTAGCATCGATTCCCATTCTGCCACCCAAGCCAATTTTTTCACTGGCAAAATCCAGAGTATCAAAGGGAGTATCAGGCAAAATGAAGACATCTCGTGTCGGATCGACTTTGGAGCTAATTGCCCAGACTACCTGACGCGGATCGCGGATATTAATGTCTTTGTCAACCACAATCACAAACTTAGTATAGGTAAATTGAGGTAAAGCACTCCAAAAAGCTAATGCGGCTCTTCTGGCTTGTCCAGGATAAGCTTTATCAATGGAAATAATTGCCGCCTTATAGCTCAAAGCCTCCATCGGTAAGAAAAAATCAACAATTTCTGAAACCTGTTGGCGTAAAATCGGCGTATAAATACGGTTCAGAGCGATCGCCATCATCGCTTCTTCTTTGGGGGGGCGACCACTAAAAGTAGTTAGATAAATCGGATTTTTGCGATGGGTAAGACAATGAAAACGAACTAAAGGTGAATCTTCCACTCCACCGTAATAGCCCATATGATCCCCAAATGGACCATCAGGCAACATTTCTCCAGGAGTAATAGTTCCTTCTAAGACAAATTCTGCATCCGCAGGAACTTCCAAATCAACCGTTTTACATTTTGCCAACTTGACCCCACTGCCACCATATAAGCCCGCAAACAACCACTCAGACAAATCTACAGGGATCGGCGTTGCGGCAGCCATAATAATCATCGGATCGACTCCTAGGGCGATCGCAATTTCTAATTTCTGACCAGCTTCTGCTGCTTTTCGCAGATGTCTAGCACCACCCCGCACTGATAGCCAGTGAACCGTCATAGTATTTTTTGACTGTAGCTGGAGTCGATATACCCCAACATTAGGGGTGCCAGTCTCAACATCCTTGGTAATTACGAGACCTAAGGTAATGATTTTGCCCGCATCCCCAGAATAGGGACGAATCATCGGTATTTGCTTGAGATCTAAATCTTCTCCCTCAATGATGACTTGCTGACAGGGAGGAAAAAAGTCTTTTCCTGGTTTTGCCTTTAAAACATCAAATAGCACTTTGCCAAAATCAATTGCCTGCTTGATTTTTTTGGGAGGCTTTGGCTGCTGTAACATCGCTAACTTAGAGCCAAGAGTTTCCAATTCTTCTGGCGCCTCCATGTTCATTGACCAACAGATCCTTTCCACGGTACCCATTAAATTAACCGCTACAGGAAAAGGTGAACCCTTAACGTTTTCAAACAGTAATCCTGGTCCTCCTGCTTGCAGCATGCGATTGGAAATTTCTGCAATTTCTAATTCAGGATCTACTAGTGCCGCTATTCGTTTTAGCTGACCTTTCGATTCCAAAATTTCAATAAACCCTCGTAGATCTCTTGCCATGTTAAGAAATATAAAGCCATAAATATATATCCTAGTCTAGAAGAGTTGGGTTGTGATCTACAATCTATTTTGATTAGCTAAAGAGAGTTGGATGCCATATCCTGACTAATGGCATCAATAATATCGTGCAGGGCTTCAATAAATCTCTTTTCTGATTTTGAATTTAAGGCATTTAGCAAATAGGCTCTTCCTCCTTTTGGCTGACAAAGAAACTGAGCTACTTGATTTCTGTTACTTCTCATATGCATGGAACTTAATTAAGCTAATAAATTGCTATCTAAAATGACTTGCTAAGTCAAAATGAATTATCCATTGTTATTAAGCTATACTTCATCGGCATATTGACTGATATTGCAGTGGAATTAAGCCTTATTGACTATAATAACCGTTTAAGGAAGGTTTATTTATCTTAATTTAAGCCTGGGAGCTACTTTCTCCTCTTAACACAGCTGAACCAATTAAATGAGCCAATCTCAAGGCTTCTGGGACTTTACCACGATCTGTCAACTGAAATAAAGTTTGAGCAATAATTTCTGGTTGCTCTCCGCGTACCTGAAAAACAAATGGCGGATAAGTGTAAATTTCGCCAGCTTGATGTAGCGTTACTAATCTTTGTTGAAAATTGGGCAACCGAGACATAGCGGCTGTCATTTTCTGCATATTTGGTAACTTTCTCATCATTGCCACGCAGGGAAGTTGCAGTTTTTGAGCTAACAGCGATAAATTTACTAAGTTAAACCCACCAAAACCAATTCCATCTAATAAAACCAAATGTAGCTGTGGCAAAAACTTTTTGCCGATAAGTAACTTACAAATAGTGTTAGTAGCATCATGACCATCAACATCCACAGCGCCCCATACCATCCCTTCAAAACGAGTGTTGGCACAAACAATTCCTGCTAGATTTACCTTCTCTGTTTGACCTCGCTCAAATGGAGCATCATCAAATCCAATCACCCTAATCTGC
>JBCDEP010000247.1:0-5658 GCA_039179675.1 Cyanobacteria bacterium P01_G01_bin.67 | reverse complement strand
TGATCGCCTTAAGGTGCAGTCTAATGTAAAAAAATATTTAAAAATTGTATCTTAGTGATTAGAGTTTCTTATACTTAATTTAGTTTGAATTTTTGGAAAAAAGCTAAATTTGAGCTTTGAGATTTTTTGTTGTTGTTGTTCATGAGTCTGGAAACTATGGAATTAGTACAAAAGAATAGTTATTTTGGTTTGATAAAAAGTTTTTTAGTTTGGAGTTTTACATTGACAGTATGCCTGCTGGTAGTAGGCTTTCCTGTGGGAGCTTTAGTGGTAACAATTGGTCTTTTGGCAACAGTTATTTTACAAACAGTTCTTCCTGCTAGCGCAGTTTTGCTAGTAACGGGGAGCATCTTTGCCCTTAATATTGCAATTGTTTTACTTGGAGCAGCAGCTCTCTCTTTGAAAGGAATTCATCCAGAAGAAGTTAGCTGGTTAAATTGGCTACATGGCTCGAAAGATTTACTCAATGCTCCTGTATACGCGTCATGCCCTTTGACCTGTAATTTTGAAATTAATCGATAGTCAAAATTAGTGGTAAAGCGATATTTTCTGTTTAATAAAGCAAAGCTACGGTATAACACTTTTACTTACGGTCACAGTGCCAAGGCACAGCTTACGGAGTAAGCAAGCGTCGCATCGTCCGAGGACATAACATCTGAAAGTGCATCCTTGAGGAATCCTTTAAGACGACCAAGATAATCTGTGACTTCGTAATCATAAATAGATATGCAGCACGATTACCCAGTACATTGCTGGGTTTTTTTTGCTTTAGTAATATTTTTCTCTTAAGTTATGATGCAATTCATAAGAAGATAGCAGACTAAAATTAGCAACCGTCAAGGTCTAATTACGCTCAACTATAATCTTCATCGTATTGGAGCGAGAAATACTAATGATTGACATCTGCTCTGCTAGCTGGGTTTTTTGGCTTTGAAGATCTGCTAAGGTCGATAAAATTGCGATCGCTACTAACAATGTCAATGATAAGTTTCGCGAGAAGGTCTTGTTGCCTATAAGTTTAATGATTTCGGCTTTTACTTCACTTAACATAAACTATTTGCTGGTTAATTTGTTGATTGCTTATTGATTGGATAGGAAGAAAAGAGCAAAATTATGCAATCTGTATTTGACACAATATTGATCTAGCTATGTAGTTCAAATAGGTTAGATGAATCAAAAAATCTTTAATTTTGTTACTTAGATGACAAGTCTATCTTTATTGACGATTTATGATAAATTATGTTGATGAACATATATTAAGTTTCCCTAAGTTATTAAAATCTCTGGCTCAATAAAGTTTGGAGTCAGTTAGCTACAGTAGAAGATTACAAAAACTATATTTACCAACTAATTGCAGATAAATGGTGTATGATTCCAGACAATTAAGCAATGGTCGCTGGGGTATTTTTATCAACAGTGAGTTAATCGCGACTATTGGCTGTCCTGATACCTGTCAAAAAATTGTCAAGTTTTTGGAAACTCGCCTATCGCCAAAAAATATTCCTACCGCAAGGGGAAATCAGAGAGTAAGTCAATACTTTCAAGATCTGAAGCTCAAGCCATGAAAAAATTATTCCAGAGTAATGCAGCAGTGTAATTCGGTTACTGATTGTTGTAATAATCAATTATGGTTTGCCGATAAAACAAAGGCATTCCCGTATCATAATATTGTCCCTGCACTAAATAGGCGATCGCACCTGGAGCATGTCTCAACTTATCAAGACATGTTGTCAACTGGAATTCTCCTTTCAGACGTTGATTGTGTTTGATTTCTGAATCGAGCAGCCCAAAAATGGCTGGCTCCAGGACATACATGCCAAAAATCCCCAAAAATTGATTGTCTGCCATTCCTGATACCTGGAGATATTGTCGCGCATATTCTAGGGTCGGTTTTTCATAGATTTGCGCGATTTCTAAAACCGACTTTTCAGTTTGCCATTTTCCCGCAACACAGCCTGCTTTGTGAATAATGTCACCATCCATGACGGTAATTCCAATCACACTGGTTGCGGTTTGTTGATAAATATCGACCATCTGTGCCGCACAAGAAGATTCACTGCGAGAAGTATATATGTGATCCCCCAGCAGCAGTAAAAACGGTTGCTCGCCTACCCAATCCCGCGCGCAAAAAACCGCATGACCAAAACCCTCTTGTTCAGTCTGAGTTAGTAGAGTAATGCGATCGCCAACCTCCTTTAAATATTCGCTATATTCTTTATTTTCCCTGGACAATTTTGCCCACAATTCATTCTTTGGAGGTGATTTTAAAAGATCGTGGAATAAGGCGCGATCACTTTCCTGGACGACAATGCCCACTTCTTCAATACCTGCACTGAGAGCTTCCTCGACAATTGCCAGAATAATGGGTTTGGCTCTGCCGTCCTGACCGATAATGGGGAATAATTCTTTCTTTAAGGCTTTGGTAGCAGGATACATCCTAGTACCAAAACCCGCAGCGGGAATTACCGCTTTAAATACTTTCTGGTTAGACATGAAGGATTATGATTACTGATTACTGATAAACCTTAATTATTAATACATTTCGTATTTCAACAGAGTACAGGGAATTGCACCATTATAGAGTTTGATGCGCTTGGAAGTCCTGAGTCCCACCCGCTTAGAAAGTTTCATGCTACCCGTAAGGATATAGGCTGTCCAACCTCTAAATCGCTGTTTAAAGATGTCTCCCAAAAGCTGATATAGCTCGCCTAATTCTTCCTCCTTACCCAGTCTGACACCATAGGGAGGATTACAGATTAATACTCCTTTATCTGCGGGTGCTTTAATTGTGGATAATTCCTGTCGAGCAAATTTGACATAGTCTTCTAAACCAGAATTTTCCGCATTAACAAAAGCCTGTCTAATTACCTTGAGATCGCGATCGCTACCAATAATTGGCACTTGCAATTCGTGCTTTTGGCGATCGCTAGCATCTTGCAGTAAACTTTGCCAGAGATCGTGGTCATAGTCGAGCCAATTTTGAAAGCCAAAGTTACGGTAAAGTCCAGGAGCAATATTCAGAGCTTTTAAAGTAGCTTCTATCGGCAGAGTACCGCTGCCACACATCGGATCGAGAAACGGTAAGTCTGGGGTCCACTCCGCCATTTCTAATAAAGCCGCTGCGAGAGTTTCCTTCATCGGTGCCGCACCAATTGCAGGACGATATCCCCTGCGGTGTAAACTGGAGCCTGAGCTATCTAGGCTGATAATACAGTGTTTTTCCTCGATATGAGCGTTAATCAACAGATCGGGGTTTTCAGTATCGACGCTAGAGCGTTTACCCCCTCTCACCTTTTGCCAATCAGTAATGGCATTTTTAATCTGTAGAGCTGTAAAGTGAGTGTGGTTGAGGTTTTTATTCTTACCCGTACAGGTAACAGCCAAGGTCATATTCGGGTTGAGATACTCAGACCAATCAAGCTGTTTAACATTACGATATAACTCGTCGGCGTTAAAGCTCTTCACCCTGGCAATCGGCATTAAAATCCGAAAAGTTGTTCTTGTCCAAAGATTAGCTTTATAGAGTAATTGTTTATCTCCTTGGAAATGAACTCCTGTAAAATCGGGACGAACATTATTTGCTCCAATACGGGTTAACTCTTGAGCCGCAACTTCTTCTAAACCGCGAGATACTGTAGCAAAGTAATTTTTCATATGTGATGCTTTGTCTGTCAGTAACGTAATTCCAGAATATCAGCAATGTACCAGAGAGTATTTGTTTAGATTAATCTCACAAATGCTAAGTTCTAGTCACTTACTATAAAAAGAGTAAATACTATGGGACATTCAAAGCAAATGATCGACTCTGATGATAAGAAATTTGCCTTCCTCGTGCTGGGAATACCTTTAATTGGTCTGGTTTATTGTGGCTTGGGAATTACCGCCATGAGTTATAGTGTCACCATCAGACAACACCCCATAACTTCAGGAGCCATATTTATCCTCTTGCCTTTTTGCATTGCCGCATATACTTGGATCTCTGCTTCGGCAAAAGCCTATAAGAAATAGATCTTGCTTGAAGAGTAAGGTAATCATCAGGAAGGGAAAGCCGATTGAGATTATGCACTTGTCATCCGTTGCTACTCACAAATTAACTATCCAGGGGATAAAGCGATCGCTATGCTCAGTTCAAATGCGATCGCTCTCAAACTAATTTACTTCAATTTACTTAGCTAGTTCAGCTTCAATTGCCTGAATTAACTCAGATGAAGTAGGAGTAACGCCACTACCAAATCTGGCGACAACTTCACCCTGTTTACTAATCAAAAACTTTTCAAAGTTCCAAGCCACATCACCCTTGGGTTCAACAGCAGTAGTTAAAGTTTGATATAAAGGATGTTGTTCTGAACCTTTAGCGTGAACTTTATCCATCAAGTCAAAGCTAACGCCGTAGCTAGTTTCACAAAACTTAGCAATCTCTTCGTTTGTTCCTGGCTCTTGGGCACCAAAATCATTACAGGGAAAACCCAGTACCCGTAAACCCTGTTCTCGATAGTCTTTATTTAACTGCTCTAACCCTTTGTATTGAGGAGTGTAACCACAGTAAGAAGCCACATTAACGATTAACAACACCTTACCTTGATAGTCAGCAAATTTTGACTCTTTGCCATCGATGTTTTTGACCGTTATATCAGATATATTGCTCATATTCTACTGTTAGAATTGAATTTAATAAATATGCCAGATCGTACTTTACCATTCATTGATACTTATATAACCAAAGCTGATGATCTATCCCTCAGAATTGCTCATTCGGCTGCTCAGTTGACCCAAGATGCTGCAACTTTGGCACAAGATTATGTTCAGACATTATTAGAGCAGCAAGCAACCGTTAGCATTATTCTCGCTACAGGTAATTCACAGCTAAAATTCTTAGAAGCGATCGCAGGCAATAAACAGCTTGATTGGTCGCGAATTATCTGCTTTCATCTCGATGAGTACTTAGGAATTACCGCAGAACATCCTGGGAGCTTTCGTTATTATCTGCGTACCAAGGTAGAACAAAGAGTACAACCACGAGTTTTCCACTATCTTGAAGGAGATGCAGCTCAACCCTTAAAGGAATGCGATCGCTATCGTAACCTACTACTACAAAAGCCTATCGACCTTTGTATGTTAGGGATTGGCGATAATGGACACTTAGCTTTTAATGAACCAAGCGTGGCAGATTTTAACGATCCGCAAGCAGTTAAGCTAGTTAAATTAGAAACCAAAACTCGTCAACAACAGGTAAATGGTGGCTATTTTTCTGATTTATCTAACGTACCTAGTTATGCCTATACTTTGACTATTCCCACAATTTGCGCTGCTAAAAAAATCTTTTGTTTGGCAGGAGGAAGTCATAAAGCAGAAGTAGTTAAGCAGACGATAACCAACCCTGTGTCACCTAATTTTCCTGCAACTATCTTACGTACCTTGCCTCAAGCTACTTTATTTTGCACGGTTAACTGTATAGATGACCTTGATTATTTTAAATAGTTTTATCTTCTATAATCACAATTTAAAAATTTTTGCTGAGTAACTCTAACTTTTCGTTTACTTGATAGTCTTTGCTCAAATAAAAAGATTCTGCATCACTATTTTTAGCTGTCAGTAAAGTAACAAAACTATAGCCATTTGCTTTCAATTCAGACTCAAGCTTATAAAGTAATTGAGAAC
>JBCDEP010000200.1:0-10240 GCA_039179675.1 Cyanobacteria bacterium P01_G01_bin.67 | reverse complement strand
GTGAGGACACACTGTAGTGTATCTGTATTAATCGTCTCTTTTGTTATTAGAAATAAGCTAATAATAATCGAATATTAAAATTAGAAAAGGTAATAATTAAAAACTAATCAATTAGCAGTTAAGGTTATGGAATTTGGATAGGACAAAAATTGGAGATATTATTAACGTTTAGTATCAACTACTACTAAAAAGTTTTGGTTCTTAACTCGTGTTTACTTTTCAGGGAAGCTGAGCAATTTATTAACTAAGGATGCAATACGCTAGAAACTTGACTAAATACTATTTTTCTGGCTCAACTTAGATACTAGTCATAATCACTTAGTCTCTATTATGTAACATTTTTTGCAATCTGATGACTAATTGATTATCAGTAAATCCTTCTAATTACTTTAAATAACTCAAATAATACGAGGTAGGGACTCATTTCGGTATTTTTAGTTATGGCTTAGATGAGGGCTAAATCAAAATGTATTAATCTAGAATACTTAAAGCTCTATGTAGGCGATCGCTAATTCATGTCAGTACTATTGTTCTCTCATTAGGGTTCAGCAAAGTTCTAGGATGTAAAGTTAGGAAAAAGGCGTTGGTGAATGCGTAATGCTCAAACAACATTTTGGTTACTTGTCGGAAAAAAATAAACTTTTAACAAGCTTAGAGGAAAGCGCAACTATTGAATTCGTCTCAACCTTAAGCATTGAATACTCTGATTTTCTGAATAGCATTCTCGAATTACTAACGCCCTTGATGAAATTGAGGAATCAGAAGCAGAAAATCGTTTCATAGCTTAATTACCAAATTGAATTATGACTTATATTTCACAATTGAATAATGGAATCGAGAAGAACTTGGGATGAAAAAGGTGGTGTTGCAAGAATATGTAGACTCAATGCAGTAGTATCCGATTCTTTTAAGATGATCTACGATGTGGAGCGGTATCCTATATGCGGCTATATGCGAAGCGGTACCCTAGGGTTTGAAGTCCTTTAGGGCATTTGGGATAGTCCATTGCTTCACCAAGTTTTTTTCACCCTTATTTTAAATTCCATAACATTACGCATTCATCAACGCCAGAAAAAAAATACGCTAGCAAGATTAAAGAGGTTAAGTATGAGAATTTTGATGATGGGGGGAACTCGGTTTATTGGAGTTTACCTGACTAAAGTTTTAGTTGCACAGGGGCATGAGGTAGTTTTATTTAATCGCGGTAATCATCCTATTCCTGTAGAAGGGGTTCGTCAGATTAAAGGCGATCGCAAAAATGCCGCACAACTAAAGGAAAAGTTATCTGGAGAGAGCTTTGATGCCATATTTGATAATAATGGTCGTGAATT
The DNA here is from genome assembly GCA_039179675.1 of Cyanobacteria bacterium P01_G01_bin.67. GTDB lineage: Bacteria > Cyanobacteriota > Cyanobacteriia > Cyanobacteriales > Xenococcaceae > Waterburya. The sequence goes on along the minus strand of JBCDEP010000200.1, from coordinate 8,909 downwards.
AAGTGATACACAACCCCTGGTGGAGATATTCAATGGTCAGATTCAACACTTGGTATATGTCAGTTCTGCTGGAGTATATCTTCCCACGGAACAAATGCCTCATCAAGAAGGAGACCCCGTCGACCCCAATAGCCGTCACAAGGGTAAACATCAGACTGAGGCTTACTTAGCAAAATCTGGTATTCCTTGGACCTCTGTTCGTCCCAGCTATATCTATGGTCCGCAAAATTACAATGATTTAGAAGCCTGGTTTTTTGATCGCCTGGCACGGGATCGTCCCCTGCCTATTCCTGGCAACGGTAAGTACATTACTCAGTTTGGTCATATCCAGGATCTAGTCGTAGCGATGACCAAAATTTTGGGAAATCAGAACGCTATTGGCAAAATTTATAACATATCAGGCGATCGCTATGTGACTTTTGATGGCTTGGCTTATGCTTGTGCAGCGGCGACGGGCAAGTCTCCCGCAGAAACCAAGTTAGTACATTATGACCCGAGCCAATTTGACTTTGGCAAACGCAAAGCTTTTCCAGTACGCCAACAGCATTTCTTTGCCGATATTCATCAAGCGAAAATTGACTTAGAGTGGGAGCCTCAATTTGATCTAGTATCTGGCTTAAAAGACTCGTGGCAAAATGACTATCTGGCATCGGGAAGAAATCAGTCAGAGATCGATTTTGCTTTGGATGAAGAGATATTAGGCAAAATATAAATTATCCCCGAAATCAAGCTGAGGGCAACTGCCAACCAAAACAAAATGATGCTCACATTATCCCACTGAGTTGAGAGGGGTGCAATCAACACCGCGATCGCTACTATTTGCATCACAGTTTTCAGTTTACCCCAGATATTAGCACCTGAGATCTCGGTGTTACCCGTTAAATTGGGATTGACGCGCCAGCCGGCGATCGCTAATTCTCTAGCCAAAATTAAAAATACTCCCCAGGCAGGAACTATTTGCAGTTCAATCAGAGCTAAAAAGGTTCCTAACACTAACAGCTTGTCTACTAGTGGATCGAGAAATTTACCAAGTTCTGTTACCAGATTTAGTTTACGTGCCAAATAGCCATCTACCCAATCTGTTCCTGCTGCCAGCACAAAAACCCCCACACAGAGCCAACGATTGGCTGGTGTGGGGTAGTTGAGGAGATAGAGAATAAAAGGAAGACCTAGAAGACGAGATAGGGTAACCCAAGTTGGAAGATTCATAAAGTTATCTCAAGCGTACTCAGCAGACCTTAAAAATCTCATCATAGAGGGTTCTTGAGTCCTTCTTCAACAGGCTCCTTTACGGGCTAATACGACTACTACAGTTTGGATAATTAAATTGAGATCGTACCAAAAAGACCACTGCTGTTGATAATTAAGATCCAGACGGACAATATCTTCAAAATCTAGAACTTCTGAACGACCTTTGACTTGCCATTCTCCCGTAATACCAGGCTTGACTTTTAAACGTTCAAAATGATGATCTTCATACAGAGCAACTTCAGCTACAGTCGGCGGACGAGTGCCAACTAAACTCATCTCACCCTTAAGCACATTCCAAAATTGAGGGAACTCATCAAGACTAGTACGACGTAAAAAACGACCCACTTTAGTAATGCGAGGATCGTTATCATTCTTAAAAATATGTCCTGTCGCTTTATTTTTTACCAAATGTTGACTCTGATCGGCGTTGATAATCATGGAGCGGAATTTCCAAATCCGAAAAGGTTGTCCCTCGAAGCCACAGCGGGTTTGACTATAAAAAACTTTACCTGGATCGTCAAACTGCATTGCGATCGCCACAGGAATAGCAATCACTCCTGTAAGAGCCAAACCAATAATTGCACCAAATATATCTAACATGCGTTTGGCTTTGCTAACCACAGAAGGGTGAACTTGACGCTCAACAAGTGAAGGTAAAATTCGTATATTTCCACGATGAAGGCTGACGGGGGAAGTCATAAAGAAGTATTAAAAAGCTAGATTTTATGATTGATACAGTTAGTTGTGCTGTTTATGCAATATTATTTGTTTCAGACAGTCATTGCCATAAGTTAGAATCTGGTTCACAAAATCTTTAATAAGATAGTGAGTAAATTTAAAGTTTGTGTATTTTTACGTATTGCCAGATCGATTTAGATTAGCAATGTGGAACTTTAACTTTTTCATTCATAACCAACTAACTATTTGAAAACTGCATCTTATGCTCAAAAATAAGTTTAGATAAAGCACTTATTTTGGTTGTCAATACTATTCAATGCATCACTAAAAATTGGCATTAAGTTAAATGTTATTTAAACAAGCTCTAACTTTGATTTTTACTAGCTTTGATTTTTATCTCTAGCTCAAAATTCAATTAATTTTGTTTTTTTTAATGATACAAAGGAGATATTTATAGCGAATTTAGTTCAACTTCTCCATGGAAGACCAATCTCGTTATCTAGAGTCAAATATTAATCAAGAGGAGCTGATCCAATTAGTTCCCTTTATGTCTGATTTACCAGAAGACAGTATTCATAAAATAGCTGCTCATTTCGTAACCATTTCCCACCCTTCAAATCAAATCTTACTGCTAGAAAATGATTGGGGAGGCTCAGTATATTTCATCTTAGAGGGGTGGGTGAAAATTCGTACCTACAACCTAGATGGGAAAGAAGTTACGCTGAATATCTTGGGTCGAGGTGAAATCTTTGGTGAAATGGCAGCAATGGATAAAATGCCTCGTTCCACTGATGCGATTACTTTAACTAAAACATTAATTGGTAGAATACCAGCAGAAGATTTTGTTAATCTAATTAACACTGAGCCTACAGCTGGGGTTCGCTTGGTGAAACTGATGGCTAAAAGATTGCGTCAGGTAAATCGGAGACTCCAGTTACGCGAAGCTAGCAGTATCTCTAGAGTTGCTGATGCCATCTTATTTTTGGTAGAGGGTCAAGGTACTGAAGGAGAGAAAGGCACCGAGATTCCTAACTTGCCCCATCGAGAAATTAGTAGTCTTAGTGGGTTAGCCAGAGAAACAGTTACCAGAGTTTTAACTAAACTAGAAAAGAAAGGCTTGATTCAGAGAAACGCAGACTCAATGCGGATTCCCGATTTACCTGCTCTCGAAGATACGATCTGTTAGCATACTCAAACCTCCTGATTAAGATCATTATTAACATCAATCAATAAACCTTATGTCTCAAGAAGATCGTCAACATTTATCGTCTGATGCAGCTAATCAGAGTGACCGAGATGATGTTAATTGGGTCGATCAGGAGAATTTTGCAGCAATTCAACCTCATACTGCCCCTTTTGATTCTTCAACTAGCAAGCAGACCAAGGTTTCAACTAACACAGTAGTTATGGTAGAAACAGCTTTTTTGGCAAGTGCTGCCAGTCTGGTGTGGCTAATTAACTTTTACTTTCCTGTTGGTCCAGTTTTAAAAATTTTCTTTCCGATCCCGATTGCTTTGATTTATCTTAGACGAGGCAATCGAGCTTCCTGGATGACAGCTATTGTTTCTGGATTATTGTTGTTAGTATTGATGGGTCCTACTCGCAGCGTGATCTTTTTAATGCCTTACGGATTGATGGGAGTGTTACTGGGAGCCTGCTGGCAACATAGGATAAGTTGGCTCGTCTCAATTATTTTAGGAGCCATAATTGGTTCATTGGGGCTATTTTTTCGCTTCTGGCTAACTTCAATTTTGGTCGGGGAAAATCTTTGGGTATATGTTATTACCCAGATTACCCAGGTAGCAGATTGGCTCTTTTTTCAACTTGGTATTTTGGCGCAACCAAATTTTATTCTGGTTCAAACTCTGGCTTTTGGTTTAATTATTATTAATAATCTTGTCTATTTGTTTGCAGTACATCTAGTAGCACTAATGTTACTAGATCGTTTGGACAATCCAATTTCTCGTCCTCCTGAGTGGGTTAGAGTTTTATTAGATTATTAAAGCTTTTAAGAAACCAAACACGACCAGCTTCTTATCCTGAGAATAGGCGATCGCATCGCCAATAATCATACATATAAGCTACTGTTTATAATTTTAAATTACATTTCCCTTTCAGCTAATTCCATCCAGCGTTCAGTATTGGTATCGATTTCTTGATTTAAAGAGACTAATTTATCTGATAACTCCTGTACCAGATTAAAATCACTACAGTTAATTGCCAGATCGGTTTCCAATTTCTCCTTGTCTGTTTCCATTTGCGCAATCTTCGCTTCCAGCTTTTCATATTCTCGTCTTTCAAAGTTGGATAAGGGTTTGGACTTTTTAGACTGAGATTTATGATTGCTCTTACTTTTGGGTTGATCAACGGCAGATTTTGCCAAAACCCGTTTTTGTTGAGCCTCTCTTTTAGCTTCCTGCTCCCCTTGCTTTCTGTGTTCTAGATAGACAGAATAATTACCTGGATATAAATTAATTTTTGCTTCTGACTCGATCGCTAGAATAAATTCCACTGTTCGATCTAAGAAGTAGCGATCATGGGAAACAACAATTACACAGCCGTTAAAGTTCTCTAAATAATCTTCTAGAATCGCTAATGTCTGGACATCCAGATCATTAGTCGGCTCATCGAGAATTAGAACATTGGGCGCTTCCATCAATACCTGTAACAAAAACAGACGGCGCTTTTCACCCCCAGAAAGCTTGTGAATTGGTGCGTATTGTTGGTCGGGGGGGAAGAGAAATTTCTCTAACATCTGAGATGCCGTAATTTTGTTGCCATCGGCAGTAGTAACTACTTCCGCTACCTCTTTGATATATTCGATTACTCGTTGATTTTCATCAAGAGCATCCAAAATAGTATCTGAGTGCTGATCAAAATAGCCAATGTGAATTGTCTGACCGATCTCTACCTTGCCCTGGTCAGGTTCGATGCGTCCTGTGATAATGTTCATTAAGGTAGATTTACCCGCACCATTGCCGCCAATAATACCAATGCGATCGCGGGGGGTAAATTTATAGCTAAAATCATGAAACAGAGTGCGTCCTTCAAAGGACTTAGCAATATTTTCTAATTCAATTACCTTTTTCCCAATGCGCCTTCCTGGAGTATCAATATCCACCTTACCCTGGACATGCTTAAACTCTTTTTCCTGCATAGCACCAATACGATCTATGCGGGCTTTTTGCTTAGTGCTGCGGGCTTTGGGACCTCGCTTAAGCCATTCCAACTCTCGTCTCAAAACGCCTTGATGCTTACGTTGACTACTAGCAGCAGATTCTTCTTGTAAAGCTTTTTTTTCTAGATAATAGGAATAGTTACCAGAGTAGGTATACAAATCAGCCCGATCAATTTCCAGAATACGATTCGTCACCTTATCCAAGAAATAGCGATCGTGAGTAATTAGTAAGATTGCACCAGGAAAACGATCCAGATAGCCCTGTAACCACTCCACTGACTCTGCATCTAGATGGTTTGTCGGCTCATCCATCATCAGTAAGTCTGGCTCATTAAGTAAAGCGGCAGCCAATGCAATACGCTTACGATAGCCTCCTGAAAGATCTCCTACCCGTGCCTCAAAATTCTCAATTCCCAGCTTACTTAAGACAATCTTCGCCTTAGTTTCGAGATCCCAAGCTTCTAAAGATGCCATTTTTTCAGTCACTACTGCTAGGCGAGACATCAAACTATCAAGATTATCTCCAGAAGCTACAGCAATTTTGTGAGACAGGTCTTCATATTCTCTCACTAACTGCATCTGCTCCCCACTATCAGCAAACACCTGATCCAACACCGTCAGGTTTTCATCAATTTCTGGCTGCTGGGGTAGATAAATAATTCTTGCTCCAGATTTGACCAATCGTTGACCGCCATCAGTAGGTTCGATCCCTGCAATCATCTTGAGCAGGGTAGACTTGCCAGAGCCGTTAACGCCAATTAACCCTACTTTGTCATTAGGCTCAATGCTAAAGCTGGCATCTCGCAGTATTTCTTTGATACCAAAATCTTTTTTGATATTTTGTAGAGTTAAAATGCTCATTTAATGGGTTTTGGTTAAGAGGTAGAGTAATTGATTATATCTTTCAGCTTTTAGTTCTTAGCTTTTAGCTTCTAATTAGAAATGATAGTTGTAATTATGCTACTTAGATTCATCAATGCCGAAAATATTTAGTTTGATAATCGTTGTATACTTGGATTTCTCGTAAGTTGGGCATTGCTCGCCCTACCCTTAGACTTAATCTCAGTGTCTCTTCGTCTCCTCGTCAATCCTTTGTAGTCAATTTAAGAAGCAACGATATATAGTTTGCCAAGCGGAAAAACTTAATTGTTACGTCTAACATTTTCGCCAAAAACAAAGGTGACGATCGCCACGACAACCGCTAAGTTACCAAGCTTTCCTAAAATAGCAAAGAATGCTTGTTTATCAATCCAGGCATCAAAAGGTTCTAAAACTCGTTTTTCGAGCTTGTAATAGGGCTAATAGACGGTCGAAAAATGATTACCTTCTAGGTGAGGTGATCGCTAATTTCCAATAATAGATATTAATCGAATTTAAGAAGCTAATACCTAATAGCTATGAACAGAAACACTTTGTACGTCATACATTAAACCATCAACGTCTTCATCTTTATCTGTTAACTTAGAGCTTCCATAGATGATAGCTGTTCGGTAAATATCAGTGGTTACAAAAAAACGTCAGAGTATTGCATACTATCTGTTTGCAGGCTTGAGTATTAGTGCGATCGCTTTTTCTTTAGTCGGCTATTTAGGCAGGTTAAATCTCTATTTTGAATTTGCTTCGGGATATAAACTACAATTGCTCCTGATGGCTCTATGGGGCTTAGTTTATTTTTTATTGACCTTTAAAAGATTTTGGATTTTCATTAATCTCTGTTGTGTATTGCTCAACTTAGGCGTCATCTTACCTTGGTATTTCAATCGACCCCAGATTATTAATCTTGAGCAGTATCAACCACTGAAAGTATTGTCTTACAATGTCTTGTGGTCAAATAAAGAGTATCAAAAAGCGATCGCTCTAGTTAATCAAGAGCAGCCAGATATCGCCATCTTTCAAGAAGCAGTACCCCACTGGCATACTGAATTAAAGGCATTAGAGTCTAATTATCCTCACCATATTCGCGCCGAGACGCTAGAGATCGAGGTATATAGTAAACTTCCTCTAAATCAAACAGAAGTCAGGCTATATGGTACTTATCGAGGACTAGTGATTTCGGAAATTAAAATTGGCGCTCGTTTAATAAAATTTGTCGCAACTCATGCCTATCCTCAGCTATATTTCGGACATAAAGGATGGCAAATTCGTAATCAGCATTTAGAAGTTGGCATTGGCGAATATGTTGCCGACTTATCCCAGCCAGTAATCATTCTGGGGGATCTTAATGTCTCCATGTGGTCGCCTTTTTATCACTCGATGATTAAACAATCGGGGTTACGCAATGCTCGTCAGGGATTGGGTGTTTTACCGACTCACTCTATAGTTGCACCTCAATTTGCTATTCTCTCTGCACCCATAGATCATTGTTTAGTTAGTCTTGAAATTCAGGTCAAAAACTTTAAATTAGGACAGGCTATTGGTTCGGATCATCTACCGATTGTGGCGGAATTATTAATTTCCCAATATTGAATTTCTTTTAAGATGTCGATTTACTAACTTTAGTGTTAATCGCGTATGCCACAGTTCCTAGGACAAAAGACAGTCCTGCATAAAAGTAGTATAGCCAATGTAAGGGAATCACTTTAAGAGCAAACCAAAAATCGCGCTTTTGCCGATAAAACTGATATATATCCCAGTTAAGGAATAAGAGTAATAGAATCAAAATTAGGCAAATTAGGCTCGTAAGCATTATCACTGGAGTATAAAAACTAGCTGCCAGACAGAGCAGTAAACTATAGACAGCAACTACACTAATGCGACTATTGGTCTGCAAATTCAAATCGTTAATACGATTAGATTTATTGCTGAGTAACAGCATTGTCCAAGGAATACCACGATCAAATATGTCTGTCTTGATTAGACCAAATAATTTCCATGCTTTATGATGCTTGACCTGTAATTCCTTTGCTAAATAAATTTCTGCTCCAGCTTGCTTAAGGCGATATCCTAAATCAATATCTTCAATACTGGGACGTGAATAACGCTGGATATCAAAACCACCTAATTCTAAAAATAGTTCGCGCTTTACTACTCCAAACCCAGACCAAAAAGTAGCAGCTTTTTCCTTCCCCTGCTGATGAATATAATGGTGCATCAAGTTTTTATATTGTGCTACAAAATTAGTAGCAGCAGGAGCATCGTCATAAGAACCAAATAAGGCATCAATTTCGGGTTGTAACTGAAGCTTTTGAGCTAAATTGGCGATCGCTTGCTCACATACTTCGCAGTCAGCATCAATAAAACACAGGTATTTTCCTTGGGAGATCTCGGCACCTAAATTTCTCGCAGCACCTGGTCCTTTTCTCCCACCAGTTTCTCTGACTTTTGCCCCAAATTGATGGGCAATTGCTGCCGATTTATCTGTCGAGCCGTCATCTACGACGATTAATTCCCAGTCAGTAAATTGCGATCGTGTTATGGCCAATAAACAACAAACAAATGGATATCCTCCGTTAAAAACAGGAATAATAATTGAGATCAATGGCGATTTGTTCATAATATTTAATATATGATATTTTCAATATTGATCAGATTTACATTGATTATGATTGGATTAGCTGTTGTGTATTTAACTTTCAGTTTGTTGGTTCTCTTTTCCCTGCCTCTAGTTCTTTGTCAGAGAATCTGGAGCCACAGTTCCAATGGTAAACAGCTTATTAAGCATAAAATGATTTTAATTATAAATAATAATTGAGTATTAGATATTTTTTGAGCAAAAATATGAGTAATTATTTTATTTCTGGTAGCTATTGTCAACTGTATTTTTTATTTTAAAATCTACTAAGGTAATTAATATTTTTCACCT
>JBCDEP010000185.1:0-11741 GCA_039179675.1 Cyanobacteria bacterium P01_G01_bin.67 | reverse complement strand
AGCAGGCATGATTGAAGAGGATTTGCTTCTTTTCTTATTTTCCAGGGATACTTCACCAAAACCTTTCGCCATGAGGAATCCTGATTATTCAATGGATTCTAACAGCATATTACAGCTTCATTTTTCTTGCGCTTACCCTGGGTTGGGCAAGATATTTGGCGATCGCAGCCTGGATCGGCAAATTAAGTTTTGATCGATTATCATCCGATTTTGAATGCCTTAAGCGCAAACAGTATTTTAAGATCAATTCATTGGCTTTCTTACTTATTATTGGAATTTCTTCTATATTTATTCCTTTAATTCTAGGCAATATTATCTTGTTGCCGTTATCAATTATTGCGCCAGTTATTTTTAAGCTAGTAGTGCAAACTCCGAATGGTTGGGAATTTATCGAGCAAAATTTTATCTTGTTAGGCTACATAGCTTTCTTAATATTTTTTTTAATATGGAGTTTAATTTACACTAGATTATTTATCACCGACTTAACCTATGGTAGCTATCTAAGATCTCCCAGCATCTATCCCTATCCTATCAATAGAAGTTATCATTTAACCAAAAATAATACTTTTAAAATTTATCGCCTTATTTGGTTCTTACTAGTATTTTCAATCCCGATCACTTTATTAGTGATGATCATTACATTGATCATTACGTTCTTATTCTATATTACTTTCCCAGCTCACAGATATTTAATAACTCTTTTTATTCCTACTGTTCTATATATTTCTCATGCTTTACTATTACCTTTATGGCAAACAGTTAAAGCTATAGTTTTTCATCAGCTGAGCCTAGTATGTAATCAACGCAGTATTTAATAAGGCAAAATGTAAGTAGATATAATTACTACTGACAATTATCATTATTGGAATTGGACTATTATCTTGTTAAGCATTGTGCTTGCGATCGCAAGCCTTTTCAAATTTTTAAAAGCGATCGCATAATTGGGAAATATAAGGTCAAGTATTTGTCATTATAAATTCTAGATTGATTATGATTCCTAGTGCCGATTTTACTGTTGGTAATACAATTACTGTTGCAGTAGCGATTTATAAGCAGAACTGGAAAAGATTTCTTAAGCTATCTTTTATTGCACATCTATGGTTACTAGTTCCTGTTTACGGTTGGGCGAGGTATTTTGCGATCTCCGCTTGGCTAAGCAAACTAAGTTTAGACGAATTGACTACTCAATTCAATAGCATGAATCAAAAGCACTATCTTAAAATTGGTTCTTTATTCTTATTCTTCATTACAGCCTTAATTGTTTTATTTCTTACTTTAGTTGTTGGCTATTTACTAACTACTTTATTGTTTACTTTGGTCAGTGTTTTGTTACAGATCTTCCTTGACTATCCTATACTTGATACTTTATCTGATATTCTGAATCGACAGGAAGGAATTGCCTTTTGGCTACTTGCTTGGTCTATCATGTTATTTTTCTCATTTATATCAGCGGGATTATATATTAGATTATTTGTCACTGACTTGAGTTTTTCTGCTCAACCTACATTTGAAATATTTAGCTTAATCAGGCAGAGCTTTGTACAAACCAAAAAAGATAAATTAAAAGTATTCAAAATCATCTTGATGTCTTTTGTTTTGTCATTTTCTTTGTATTTATCAAGTTACTTATTTTGGTATGTAATTGCTTTTATCTTATACAAATTAAATTTCCATACTTGGCAATATTATGATTACGCTATAATATTCTTGTTTTTAATTATGTCAGTTATTACTCACGGTTTGATTATGCCATTTTGGCAATCAATCAAAGCTGTTACTTTTTATAAACTAGTTTATCCAGAAATGGATTGGAGTTTGAACTAAATATATTGAGTTTTAATCTAGATCTATATCAATCAGCTTGGCTAAATATTAGGCAAAATAAGATTATTAATTTTCAGAGTAATCTGATTCATCCAGTAAATTTATCTATTTTTAAGACTACTCCTTCAACGAATACTAAACTTTGGTCACTAATTGATCGCGGAATTAAATTACCTACTGGCGCGATCGCTCTACAACAAACCGCAGGCAAAGGACAGTGGGGACATAGTTGGGTTTCGGCAGTTGGTGGTCTATATCTTTCCGTGGCACTAGACTTAGATTTAGCGATCGCTAATTATCCTCATTTAGTGATGGCTACTGCATGGGGAATTGCTACGGTTTTACGGTCTTACGATCTGCCTGTAACTATTAAATGGTCGAATGATTTGATTCTGGATCGCCGTAAGTTAGGTGGAATCAAGATTGAAACTAGAAATAATAAAAATAAGCTAAGTAAAGCTGTGGTGGGAGTGGGAATTAACTGGCATAATACTGTTCCCGAACCTGGGATTAATTTAGAATCTTATTATCAACAGCAGGGCACTAGAACAATTAATTCACTAGAAGAATTAACTGCCATTACTGCTTATGGAATTTTATTCGGCTATCAATATTATTTAACCTTTGGCATTGAAGAATTACTAAACAAATATCTGGAAATTCTCAGTAGCTTAAGTCAACAAGTAAACATTAATGGTTGTTCGGGAGAAGTGATCGGAGTAACTACCGATGGTAAATTAAGGGTAAAATTGCGATCGCCTGGAGCAACCACTGAAATTGTATTATCCCCTGGGCAAATAAGCTTGGGATATCAATCAATCCCGTAAGGGCGAATCACGATTCGCCCAAATTAATCATGTGGAATTTAAATTAAACCCCCCTAGTTTTTTGTGACCAAACTCTGGTGGGCAAACCCCAGATATAGATAAATCCTTCCGCTGCTTTATGGTCGAATTCATCCTCTGCTCCGTAGGTAGCCAAATCTGGAGCGTAGATGGAATTGTCGGACTGACGACCAACTATGGTTGCGTTACCTTTAAAGAGTTTGATTCTGACTTCTCCTGTAACTCTCTCTTGAGTTTGCTGAATGAAACCATCTAAAGCCGCCTTGAGAGGACTGTACCATAAGCCACGGTAAACTAATTCACCATAAGACTGTTCGATCCCGCGCTTGTATTGAGTAACGTCTCCTGTTAAGGTGAGACTTTCTAAGTCACGATGAGCATGGATTAAGACCAAGAGTGCAGGTGCTTCGTAGATTTCTCGCGATTTAATGCCGACGACACGGTTTTCCAACATGTCAATTCGTCCAATGCCGTGGTTACCCACAGTTTCATTTAGCTGAGTAATTAGGGCTACAGGGTCTAATTTAGTGCCGTTGATGGTGATAGGCAAACCATGTTCAAAACCAATGGTAATATACTCTGGCTCATCTGGAGTATCGGCGATCGCTTTTGTCATCAAATAAATCTCTTCAGGTGGCTCTGCCATTGGATCTTCTAGAATTCCAGCCTCAATACTCCGTCCTAATAAATTGCGATCGATACTATAAGGGGAAGATTTTTTAACGGGAAACTCTAAGCCAAATTTTTCACCGTAGGAAATAGCTTCTTCTCGACTCATACCCCATTCCCTGGCGGGAGCTAAGACTTTTAAGTTTGGGTTTAGTGCCATAATGCCTACATCAAATCGTACTTGGTCGTTACCTTTTCCTGTGCAACCATGAGCCACCGCATCAGCACCGTATTTTTCCGCAGCTTCAACTAATAATTTAGCGATTAGTGGACGTGCTAAAGCAGTAGACAGAGGATAGCGATTCTCATATAGAGTATTAGCCTGAATTGCAGGAAAAGCATAGTCTTTCACAAAGCTTTCGGTTGCATCCGCTACTAATGATTCTGCTGCACCACATTTTAAAGCTTTCTTCTGAATTGGCTCTAATTCATCTCCTTGACCCAGGTCAGCAGCTAGGGTAATCACCTCTTCGACTCCCCACTCATTCTTAAGATACGGAATACAGACGGTGGTATCAACTCCACCTGAATAAGCTAGTACAACTTTATTGGCACGTCCCATAAATAATTCCCTAAATGTAACTAAAGGGGTATTGTACATAAAAGCCCACTCTTTAGACTGTTTTCTCTCATAATTTTTAGACAGTGAATGTATGCTGTCGAGATTGTAAACAGAGGTACAAGTCGAAAGATGCATTGCCAAGATCACAAATTAATTCAAGTCCCTTAAAATTTGGGGAGACACAGAAGGCAACCTAGCTTTGCCTCATTGAATCCTGTGGATTGGAGAGATAAATTTGCAAGTAACCTGCACCAATAAAATTTAGGATTGGGTTTGCTTGCTATGAAAAGTTGTCGATCAATCAAAGCGAATTAATGCTTAAATCAAGAGCAAAAATCTTGGAAATAAATTATCAATTAATCTGATTTTTTAAACTGTAAAAGTAACAAATCAAGTATGGTCGAAAACAGCTTCATCTTAGGTCTGAAAAAATTGCGCTTTCTGGGATTTACTTGTCTTATTTGCTCAATAATCTTGATACTAGTTAAAGTTACCGCGACACAAGAGGTAACTAATCCCATTCCCAAACAAATTGAAAAGTCAGAACTCTCTGTCGGATTGGTAGAAATTGTTCACATACCAAATAGTGGTACGTCCCGAGATCAAGCTGCTCGTTTAAACCTACTTACCCATGCGGGAGACGGTAGCGGAAGATTGTTTGTTAATGATATGCGTGGCAAATTATATGTCATTGTTAACGGCACTGCTACTGTTTATCTGAATCTAAAACAATTAATTTGTGCTGACTTTACTTATGAAAGTGGTCAACAGGGATTCTCATATTTTACTTTTCATCCCGAATTTGCTCGCAATGGAATTTTTTATACTGTAACTAGCGAAGTTAAAAATGGCGTTAATCCTGATTTCCCCGTTACCAAAACGATTCTTGATAGTGACCAAAATATAATTGAAAGTTCTCATCACGAAGTAATTCGTGAGTGGAAGACAAAACATCCTTCTAGCAATACTTTTACAGGAACATCCCGTGAAATTTTGCGGATTGAAGAACCTTACCCAGATCATAATATTGGACAACTGAGTTTTAATCCCAATGCCAAGCCAGGGGATCATGATTATGGTTTGCTCTATATTGCGGTAGCTGATGGCGGTAGTGATGGTTTCCCAGTAAGAGATTCTGATCCTTTGAATTATGGACAGGATTTGGAAACTCCCCTGGGCAAAATTCTGAGAATTGATCCTGGGGGAAATAATAGTACCAATGGTCAATATGGCGTACCAGGTGATAACCCTTTTGTCATAGACAACAATCCCAAAACCTTAGGCGAAATCTGGGCTTATGGACTGCGTAACCCCCATCGTTTTTCCTGGGACACTGACGGTGAAGGCAAAATGTTGATCGCTGATACTGGTCAAGATTTTATTGAAGAAGTTAATCTCGGGATCAAAGGAGCTAACTATGGCTGGGGAGAAAGGGAAGGTACCTGGGTAATCAAGGACAATAATCAACATGTTTTATTCCAATTACCGCAAAATGATCACAGATTTAATTACACTTACCCTGTTGCTCAATATGATCATGATATACCTCTAGGAATAGAAGGACCCTATCCAATTGCGATCACTGGCGGTTACGTTTATCGAGGCAGAGAAATTCCTGAATTAGTTGGTCAATATATTTTTGCTGATTTTGGTAGTGATGCCAGGTTTTTTCATATTCCTGTAAATAAACTGGTTGAGGGTAAGCAGGCGACAATTAAGGAACTCAGACTCTTTGATGGAGATTATAAAGCTTCTATTCTGGAAATTATTGGTAAAAAAAGATCCGATGTCCGCTTTGGAGTAGATGAGGCGGGAGAAATCTACGTTACATCCAAACAAGATGGTAAGGTTAGAAAATTTGTTCCTGTATCAAAATTGACTAAGTAAGAAAAAATCTAGGGTTTCCCTGGAATCTGAAGGCGTACACGGTAAAGACTATTATTAGCTGTAATGAAAAGGGTTTGGTAGTCGCTGTCACCCCAGGCTAAGTTGGCGGGAGCTTCTGGTGTTTCAATAATGCCAAGTAGCTTGCCGATTGGTGAAAAAATCCAAATTCCTCCTGGTCCAGTGCTGTATACATTTCCTTTAATGTCTACTTTCATGCCATCTGCTGCCCCTGCTTCACTAGGAGGTTTCATGTTGGCAAAAAGTTTTCCATTGGCTAACATTCCGTCTGACTTGACATCAAAGATACGAATATGACCCTTTTCTGAATCATTCACATACAATTTTGTTTCGTCAGGGGAAAAAACAATTCCATTCGGGCGCACAAAATCATCAACTAGAAGAGCGAGTTTTCCATCTGGTGCTAATCGATAAACACCATAGAAACCCAGCTCTTCCTGTTCAGGCTTAATTCCATAGGGAGGATCGGTAAAATAGATGCTGCCATCTGATTTCACTACTAAATCGTTAGGGCTATTTAATCTTTTTTCTTGATAATGAGTTGCTAGAGTTACAATTTGCCCCCCTTTTTCTGTCAGAGATACGCGACGATTGCCATGTTCGGCAGTAACCATACGTTCTGAATTGTCTAGAGTATTACCATTGGCATTGCCAGAAGGTTGACGAAAAATCTCAGGTTCTTGCCCTGGCTGCCATTTATAGATGGTGTTAGCTGGAATGTCGCTAAATAAAAGGAATCCTTCGGGATGCCAAACAGGTCCTTCGGTAAATTGAAAACCTGTTGCTATCTGTTCAACTTGGGTATTGGGAGCAAGAATTTCACTTAGATTACTTGTTGGGGGATTATTTTGTTTGGTGTCAAGAAGTGCGGTTTTCTGAGCTTCTTGATTTTGATATTTGTTTTCTATAGCGTCAGCTGCGTTTACTGGAAGTAAACTTATTCCCATCGTAGTGAAAACTGTGATCAATGTTTTTAACATCGAGCTATTAAGAATATTATTATTTTTGGTAATACTAGCTTTGAAATCTACCAAATACTTTAAGTTAGCTAATCGGCAATATTATATTCTACTTTCGCTCAAGACAGAATTTACTAGGTTTGGCGATCGCCATGATCATGAATATATTCTGCTTAACTAAAATCAGGCTATTTCTAACCCATTATTCCTTAATCTTTAACTCCTCCATATTCCAAAACGCTCCCCTTAAAGCAGAATACTCAATCCCCTCAAATTTGTTACGTACTGCTGACATTGAATAGGGATTAACCAGACAAATGACAGGCAGTTTCTCCGCGACGATTTGCTGAATTTCAGCATAAATTGCTTGACGTTGCTCAAAATCAAGCTCTCTGGCTCCTGCAATGTAAAGTTGGGCGATCTTCGCTTCCCAATCAGCTATTTGGCGGTCTTTGACGTCTGTGGTTAGCTGATTAAATAAGTGGGAGTTTCCATCCACTGCCCAAAAATTATATCTGCTATTAGGTTCATTACCACCTGAAAAACTGAGCAAAATGCAGTCCCAGTTAAGAGTGTTGTCTAATTTATTAATTAAAACATTGAAATTAATGGTTCTAAAATTAACTTTGATGCCGATAGCCGCTAAATCTTCCTCAATCTGGTTACCCATCGCCTCCCGAATTTTATTACCAGTATTGGTATTCAAGACAAAACTGACGCGGTTATCATTCCAATCTAATAATTGCCCTTGCTTATTATATTTAAAACCTGCTTCCAGCAATAATTGACGCGCTTTTTCAGGATCGTAGGGATATTCTGGGACATCATCAGCATAAAAAGGCGATTGCTTGGGAACAAATGATACCTGTGGTTTACCTAATCCACGGAAAACATTAGTCACCATGCGTTTACGGTTGATGCCATAGGATACAGCTTGTCTAAAATTAACATTATTAAACCAGCGAGATTTCATCGGATTGATTACTCGTTTACCATTTTTTTTGCCCTGGTTGAGATTGAAGGAGATGAAGGTCATACTGTATACCTCTCCTCCTTCTTCAATGGTAAAGTTGCCCTTCTGTTCCTCTTTTTTCAGCAGAGAAAAATATTCAGGAGACACATTAATATTGTCCAAGCTACCCGAACGAAACTGCATTAAGGCGGTATCCGTAGATTCAATAATCTCCCAAACTACCTCTTTTATATAGGGAATATTTTCGTTGATAGTCTCTTTCTTCCAGTAATAAGGATTTTCCTCAAAGACAATCCTCTGAGCCGTGGCATAGCTCTTGAGTTTATAAGCACTGCTAGAAATAATTTTGTTTGCTGGAGTATCTACTGTCCAAGTAGAGAGAAACTTTAATTGACCCTCATTATCCTTCTGTTCCACTGTCTGCTTTAAGATATGAGCAGGATAAATCGAGGCTCCTGTTACAGCCAAAAAAGGAGCAAAGGGTTCGGGGGTAGTAAACTTAACTTGCCTGTCATTGACTTTAGTAACAGTCGGGAAGTCTTCACTCTGTCCAATTTTTAAGATATCTCTCATGCCTGTGGGAATATCGGGATTTAAATAAAGTTGGTTATAGGTAAACACCACGTCATCTACTGTTAATGGCTCCCCGTCTGACCACTTAAGATCTGGTTTTAAGGTATAGAGTATTTCTAGATTATCTTCGGAAACTGACCAAGATTCAGCTAGTTCAGGTTCGATTTCACCTGTAATAGGATTTTGCGTTACTAAACCGTCAAACAGCATGCCGTCAACGCTAGCACTAGTACCATCGGTGGCAATTACACCGTTAAAGGTTTTTGGATCTCCCAAGATCGTTAAGACTAATCCTGGGGGTTGATCTGGATTTGCTAGCAAAGAGCTTGGATTACAAGCCGTAACTGGCAGTAATAAGATTGCCGCTAAAACCAATGCCAACCATTTAGTAACCAAAATTCGGAGAGAATCAAATAAACCCACGATCTTGAATTTCCCTTGCTCAGTTTTAGACCACATTATATTAACTACTGCGAATGATGGGGTATAGATTTGATAGTAAGATGATTTTAGCTACTGGCTGTTGGCTGTTAGTTGTTGATCGATGGTAAATGTTAAATGGTAAATGTTAATCAGATTGGCGTAGCTGTAGTTGGAACAGGATTTGGGCAGAAGATACACCTTCCAGGTTTTCAGCATCATCCTCGTACTGAAGTAGTAGCTGTCTATAATCGCGATCTCAATAAGGCAAAAGAGATTGCGGATGAAAATAAAGTTTACTATGCCTACAGTGATCTGGAGCGGATTTTATCGTTGAGTGAAGTAGACGCGGTAAGCATCTCTACTCCTCCGTTTTTACATTATGAAATGGCGAAAAAAGTCTTAGAAGCTAAGAAGCATCTGCTGCTAGAGAAGCCAATGGCAATGAATGCCGACCTAGTTAAAGAACTATATCATTTAGCTCAAGCTCAAGGAGTAGCGGCGATCGCTGATTTTGAATTTCGTTATGTTCCTGCTTGGCAATTGTTAGCGGAACATTTGGAAGATGACTATGTAGGCAAGAAAAGATTAATCAAAATTGACTGGCTGGTAACTAGTCGTGCCAACCCCAAACGTGATTGGAATTGGTATTCTCAACAGGATGCTGGGGGGGGAGCTTTAGGCGCAGTTGCATCTCACGCTTTTGATTATATTAATTGGCTGTTTGGCTCAGTATCGAGGCTCAGTGGCTATCTCAACTGTGCTATCCCCGAACGCCCCGATCATAATGATGACGGTAAAATGAAGCCTGTGGATGCGGATGATACCTGTTTGATTATGATGGAGTTGGCAGATGGAACTCCAGTGCAACTATCGATTAGTTCAGTTACTTATGGCGGCAGGGGTCATTGGGTTGAGATCTACGGGGAAAAAGGAACCCTAGTTCTTGGCAGTAGTAACTTAAAAGATTATGTTCATGGGTTTGAATTATTTGCTGCCCCCGCAGGCAAATCTTTAAAAAAGGTTTCGATTCCCAAAAAATATGACTTTTCTCAAGTATTTACCGATGGTAGATTGGCTCCCTTTATTCGAGTCGTCGATCGCCTGGTAATGTCAATCGATAGCGGTAAATCCCTGACACCATCGCTCAAAGAAGGGGTTTACTCGCAATTATTAATGGATTTAACTCACAAATCTCATCAACAACAAGGCTGGGTAAATATACCCGATCTCGAGGCTTATCTAAATCATTAAGCAATAGTTAAAAATTCAAGAAATCCTGACATCTGATAATTGGCAAACCTTATAAAAAGGAATATGATGAAACTAAATATCAGTGAAAACACCTAACAATAACAGTGAAACAGGTCGCAATTCCGTTATGGATTTAACAGTTTAGTGAAAACTGCCTCCTGGAACAAAATAACTTAAATTTAAATTTCCCAAAATTCGCTGGATATTCGGTAACAATTATTGTCGAGCAAGATTACATCATTGAGTAAAGTATCACTTATGATATCCACCACTTCAACCAAGCGCTATTCCATAGCTACGATTCGAGAAGAAGCGAGCAATCTAGTTCAAGTTGGCGTTGTTGCTTTGAATCAACCCTTAAGAATACTATTTGAATATCTGCCTGCTAAACAGTGGAATTCGATTGAATGTGAGTTAGAAAGGTATGATTATTTATTACGCGATCGCATTATCGATCTCGTTGGTGAACCCAACTGGGACAATGATTAGATTGATGAGATGATATCAGGGGTGATTTAAACTGTACATCTGAGAATTCTCTACCCCATAAATGTCAATTCCTAGAAATACACGCCAGAACATAGAATCAAAAAAGGATAACAATAGCTTCTTATGCTTCTGTTATCCTGATTTAAAGATAGATTTCAGTCACTGAAAAAATTTTAGTTATTTCTATGACCTAAGTTTCTATTTTAAATATCACTAAAATCGCTAGCAGTGAGATCGTCGGCACGAACATTATTAACAGTTGCTAAGAGTTGATTGCTATTACTCAGATCTCGGATTAAAGCAGCAGTCCCTTCAGCATTATCACTAATACCCAAGTCAGTAAAAGCTAGAGAATTTAATAACTTAAACGAATCAAAGCCATCTTGAAAATCCCTAATCACATCCTTCCCAGAAGTTGGTCTAAGGGCAAAAACATCATTACCTGCACCACCAAGCAGCGTATCATTACCTGCATCCCCTTTAAGAAAATCATCATCAGCACCACCATTGAGGTTATCGTTACCTGCTCCGCCAACTAAAGTATCATTACCAGCATTACCTTGAAGTCCATCATTCTTGGCACCACCGCGGAGAGTATCATTGCCACCATTGCCTTTGATCGAGGTGCTGATGTTATTGGCATTAGCTGCATTAATTAGGTTATCATCCCCACCGCCATCGAGATTAGCCGCTTCAATACTGATCAGCGTATCTGTGCCATTTCCGATTACTTGAGTATCAGTTAAGGTGATGTTGTTATTGGATTTAATAAACAGGCGATCGCTGCCCGCACCACCATTAAGCTTATCGTCTCCACCATTGCCAATGAGATTATCATTCCCCGCATTACCCTGAAGTCCATCATTCTTGGCGCCACCGCGGAGAGTATCATTGCCATCGTTACCTTGAATGAAAGTTTTGATCTTGCTAGCGTTAGCAGCGTTGATTAAGTTATCTCCATCGCCACCATAGAGATTGGCATCTTCAATACTGATGAGCGTATCTGTCCCCTCTCCTGTGACTTGAGTATTAGTTAAGGTGATGTCGTTATCGCTGGTGATGAAAATGCGATCGCTTCCGCCGCCACCGTTGAGCTGATCGTCTCCACCATTACCCACGAGGTTGTCATTCCCCGCATTGCCCTGAAGTCCATCATTCTTGGCACCACCACGGAGGGTATCGTTGCCATCGTTACCTTGAATGAAAGTTTTGATCTTGCTAGCGTTAGCAGCGTTGATTAAGTTATCTCCATCGCCACCATAGAGATT
>JBCDEP010000261.1:0-4391 GCA_039179675.1 Cyanobacteria bacterium P01_G01_bin.67 | reverse complement strand
GGCTTGTTTTAGCGTCAAAACTACCTCAAAATAGCCAACTAATTTCTACAACTAACTAATTCAATATTCTATAAGTGACAAAAGAGAGATATGTAACAAAGTGACAAGAATTATCCGCAAAATCAGATAATTGTTGAGTACAGATAAAGATTGGTATTTGCCTGAAGCAGCAACGTTATAGTCAAATACACCCCTTACAGAATTTAAATCTTAATCTGTAGCGTTTGGCGTAATTTAAGAACTTAATATCTTAATTTTTAGACAAGATGAGTTGGATCAAAAGCTTCTGGAAATTTTCTCGACCACATACAATTATTGGTACTAGTTTAAGTGTTTTAGCACTCTACTTTATTTCTCTGGCGACAGTCGGCAATCAGTTCACCCTTGAGAATTTCACCCAAATGCTTGAAGTCTGGGTAGCCTGTGTGTGTGGCAATATTTATATTGTTGGTTTAAATCAGCTTTACGACATTGAAATTGACCGCATCAATAAACCAGATTTACCATTAGCTTCAGGAGAATTTTCGATTACCCAGGGTCAAGCTATTGTGGGTATTACTGGCATCCTGGCATTGCTAATTTCCGCTTTCTCAGGAATATGGCTATTGCTTACGGTGGCGTTTAGCCTTCTCATTGGCACGGCATATTCTACCCCCCCGATTCGGTTAAAACAGTTTCCTTTTTGGGCAGCTTTCTGTATTCTCACCGTGCGAGGAGTGATTGTTAATCTTGGTTTATTTCTCCATTACGGAGAGAAGTTCAATGGTCAAGAAGCTTTGAATCCTTACGTTTGGACTCTGACCTTATTTATTCTGTTATTTACTGTGGCGATCGCTATTTTTAAAGATGTTCCTGACTTGGAAGGAGACAGACAATTCAACATCAAGACCTTTACTTTAGTAATGGGAAAACCAGCGGTGTTTAACCTCTCCCGTGGCGTAATTACCGTTTGCTACTTTGGAATGATGATGGCGGGTTTATTTTGGCTAACTTCCCTCAACGTCGCTTTTTTTGTGACTAGTCATCTATTTTTATTGGGATTACTATGGTGGCGGAGTCGAGATGTAGATTTAGCAGAGAAAAGTGCGATCGCTGATTTCTATCAGTTTATCTGGAAGTTATTCTTTCTGGAATACTTATTGTTTCCCATTGCGTGCTTCATCTAATGCTGAACAAGAATACAATCCTATTTGAATAACTAACAACTAATAACTAATGATCAACAACTAAAATATCTTTAATAAGCTGAGAAACATGCTCGGCATGATTCATCACCATAAAATGTCCGCCTTTACTGACGCAAAAATCTTCCTGAACAAACTGAAACGGAAAGATGCGATCGCTTTCACCATGAATATGGTAAATATTGTCAGGAATTAGCTCATTTTTCCAGGTAATAACTTGATGAATTGCCCACTTCATAAATCGCGCGTTAGTATCACATAAAATTGCTCGTAATAATTCACGTTCAGCAATAGTTTCTAAACTAAAGAACCAGCTTGCTAGTAATTGTCCAAACCACAGTATTAACTGAGCTGGTAACAACAGATGAATTGGCAGCCAGCGAAATATTTGAAAATAAAAAGGTATTTCTTGTTGATTCTTAGTACTAGAAATTAAAATGACTTTTTCGGTATTAATTTGCTTCGCTATTTCTACAGCAATAATTCCGCCAAAAGACAGCCCCATTATAATTGGTTTAGCTGAATCTATTTGACTAATTAGTCTTTGAGTATAATCAGCAATACTCTCTCCTGCTTGTGGTTCAATCCATTGAATATGAATTGGTCGATAACCTGAAAACTTTAATTTTTGAAATACTCTTTGGTCTGCCCCTAAACCGCTAACACAATAAATTTTACTCAGATCTTTAATTGACTGCTCATCATTTATTGTTTGAGAAACTTTTGGGAGTTCAATACTAGCCATATTTATACTGGAAATGCTCTGAAGTAGATATTAGAAATAAAATATTATAAAGATTAAACCCTCTTAGTTATCTTGCCTCTTGCTGATGCAAACTGCTGTAATTTAAACGAGAGGAGGGGCGATACTTTCTCGCGATACTCAACCGTATGTTGAAGTACTAGACCGATTAGTTTCCTCCAACTGAACTAAAATTAACCAAAATTAGTAACAGTAGCACTTTAAAATAGGTAAGCTGGCGATCGCTAATAATCAGCCTGGGAAACTAAAATTATCATTATCTTAAATAATATGGCAACAGCGAGCCTCTGTTTAGAGTACGATTCTCGGACTCCTCATCGTGGCTATCATTGGAATCAAATTACCTCTAATTATTTTGAAGGCTGGTATTACCGTCTTACTTTGCCAGAAATCAAGCAAAACTTTGCCTTTATGTATTCCATTGAAGATCCCATTGGCAATCAGGCAAATAGCGGTGGCGCGGTACAAATCTTAGGCATTGATGAGACATATCTTTGTCGAACTTTTCCTGACGTAGATAAGTTTTTCGCCAACCAACATAATTTAACTTTGGGACATTGGGGCAAAAGCAAGATTGCAACTAAGGCAAGGTTGCTACCTTCTGCTGATTTTTCTGACTACATTATTGAAGGATATCAAGCAACAGCAACTATTAACCAAGGAAGTATTTACGATCCCAGCAGAAATGAATATTGTCGTTGGAAATATCAGATCAAACCGATCTATGGGTGGGGTAATGTTCATCAACCTCAGCAATCCTCCGCAGGCTTCTTATCTGCTTTGCCGATATTTGAACCAGGATGGCAAATTACGATGGCACATGGTTTAGCTTCGGGTTGGGTTGAATGGCAGGGACAACTCTATCAGTTTACTAATGCACCAGCCTATAGTGAAAAAAATTGGGGTAGCTCTTTTCCTCAAAAGTGGTTTTGGCTCAACTGTAATAGTTTTCACTCAACAACTGATTTAGCCTTAACCGCAGGGGGAGGTATTAGGCAAGTACTATGGTGGGAGGAAGAAGTTGCGCTGATTGGCATCCATTTTCAGGGCAAATTTTATGAGTTTGCTCCTTGGAATTCTCAAGTAAGTTGGCAAATTGAACCTTGGGGAAGCTGGCAACTACAGGGAAAATCAGCGGAGTATCAAGTAATTCTTAAGGGAGAAACAGATTTGCCTGGAACATATGTTCGTACTCCCACAGCACAGGGCTTAGTATTTAACTGTCGCGACACTACTCAAGGTAGTTTGAGTCTGATACTGTCTGATGCTCAAGGAAACACAATTGTTGAAGCCAACAGTCATTTGGCAGGTTTGGAAATTGGTGGTATGCCTTGGGATCGGACTTGGGTAGCGAATAGTTAAATTTGTTCAACCTAAATGTAAAATCTTGACCAAAATTATGTAATTTCTCTGATAAAAGTTATTGACCAGAGATTTCGTATTATGCAGTCAGTAGTCTGCCCTCTTCTTGACCAAAGGTTAGATAGTGGATTAAAGGATCAACCCCCGCAGCCGCCACGTCTGGATTCTCGCTCAAATAATAGCTGGAATTAAAACTCGCACTAGGAACGGCTCCAGTCAAAGAGCCAATAAAAACATAGTGTTCTAACGGATTGAGATCTCTTTCTACTACATCAGGATTTTGCTCAACATAATAATCAGTATCAAAATAAGCATTAGGATCGCGTCCTTCAGCTGCCCCTACTGAGACATAGTGAAGTAAAGGATCTCCCCCAAAACTTCCTCCTGCAAGGGCTGTTGCTACATCAGGATTTTGCTCCAAATAATACTCGCTATCAAATAGGGGACTGGGATTTCTTCCTTCAGCTGCTCCCGAATTTAAGTAATGTTCGACTGAAGCAACATATTCAGATATTTGAGTATTTCGATTTTGAGGTTCAATAGTTCCAAAATCAAATGTAAAATCAAAACTGTTGTTTTCATCAAAATTTTCAGGGACTTGAATATTCAGAGACTCAGCTTCATCAATATCAGTGACAACGGGAGAAAAAACTTTAAATTCTGCATCTATTAAGACGCTAGTTACAAGAGCGTCTTTATATAGTCCTTCAACAGCTTCGGCTACATCTGGATTTGTATCCAGGTAATATTGGTCATCAAAAATATTTAGTAAAGCCTGTGGTTTATTAAAGCTAAAAATTTCATCTCCATCTTCATCCAAATAAGCAATTCTAATATTATGCTCTGCATCTACGCCAGAAACTGCAATTGTCGGAGACTCGCCATCACCACTGATGTTGATTTGATTTACTACTCCGTCTTCAGGAATTGAATCTCCTGTAAAAGTATTGCCACTAACGATATTTTCACTCATGAATTCTTGGTGCCAATTTTTATTGAGGTTCAAAACATTCTATTGAAAATAATATGCTAAACAGGTTAATTAAAGTTTAATTTAAGCTTTTAAAATAATACTATTGTTG
>JBCDEP010000204.1:0-9813 GCA_039179675.1 Cyanobacteria bacterium P01_G01_bin.67 | reverse complement strand
GGTCAATCCGCCTACTACGGATACATCATCAGTGATGTCATGCATGAAGCTTTCGGAACCAGTTAATAGTTCTAGACCAGAAATAGTGATATTCGCCATGAGATTTTCTCCTTGAAAATACAATTTGTGGTTGGTTGCTGAAGAAATTTAGAATCCCCAATTGTCTATAAAGATTTTATTTATATTTTTTGAGGTTCTAAAGATTTCCTAAAAGTTGAAAATGAATTCAGAGTTAATTGAGCTGTTAAACTCTTGGTTTACTTGATTGACTATGGAGCTGTTGTTGTTAACGGTCAATCCGCCTACTACGGATACATCATCAGTGATGTCATGCATGAAGCTTTCGGAACCAGTTAATAGTTCTAGACCAGAAATAGTGATATTCGCCATGAGATTTTCTCCTTGAAAATACAATTTGTTGTTAGTTTTTGAAGGAAACTAGGCTCTAAAATTATCTATGGAAGAAACATCCAATTTATGCAAGTGAGTCATTATACTCAAAACCCAAAAATCTTATTTTTCAGGTTTTTTCGCACTTTACAAAATACAAAAAGTCAGTCTGATGAAAAGTGGAATGCTACCTCTATGGAAGTTTCACCTGCAATTACTTTTAAGGTTCTAAATTTCCTTACCCTTCAATTATTACGAGATAGTTTTTATGATTGCAAGGATCTACCACCTACTTTTTAGATGTAAGTGAATGAGTTGTGTCTTTAAACAGTTAAAAATTTAGTTCAATTGTGCTAATTTTGGATTTTTAACTAGTTTTGATTGTTTTATCCGTATCTAAACACTTGTTTCTGAGATAACAGAAAAAGACATAAAACTAACTGTTTTGTCTTTACACTATGTAATCTTTTAGCAGTATTTAACTTTTACGAAAAAGAGCGTAGAATAACTTTGAGAAGCAATCATCAAGCTTACAAATATAAGCCTAGAGAAGATCAAGTAGTCGGTTTAATAGATATTTACTAATAAACAAAATTATGGCGATCGCTAAAAAAGCAAAATAAAAATCTACTATTTGCTGGAATGCAATACTTCTAAGCCTTTATGTAGTCTGTAAACAAAAAAATGACGTAGCTTTTCTGTAAGCTACATCATCATTAAATCAGAGATGTTTGGGTACTGGTATATTTTGTCAGCTATCTCGATCAACCCACGTTAAGCTATTTAAAAATTCAGATTAAAAGTCAAGCTTGCTTCATTCTTAGCTATTTTACCAACTGCTTGTTGCGTGAATTCCGTATTAATTTGAGCAAAGATTGGTCCATCATTATTTACGATAAAACCGTTATCATTATCGTTAAAGCCTCCAAAGCCTCCAAACCCGCCAAAGCCACCATTAATTGAAATATCAATCTTATCTTCAAGATAGTCTATGTCAGAAATCATCATGATTGTTTCTCCTTAAATAAAAACTCAAGTGCGAAATTTGTCGTTTTCTAACATTAAGTATTCTCCAAGTATTCTTATACAATGTTGCCAAAATGGCAGAATCGAAAACTATCTTAATAATGTTATAATTTCCACATATTTTGTAGTTTTTGTGAATCACAAAAGTGATTAATATCTTGATATTGGTATTTTTATATTGATACTATAATAAGCTATTTTGCCCAAAAAGGGCTTTATTTGCACAAACTACATTAATACTAATAATATTAAAATTCAAGCATCTGCAAGACAGAGAGTGTGTAGCACGTCAGAAAAAACGAAGCATGTTTGAGAAAATAAAAAATAAATTGCGCAAAAAATCTGCCAATTTGGCAGGTGAAAATAAACTTTATTGTATAGAGTTTAGACATCGATAGCTTCTGATTTTCTATTAATAAACTGTGTCGACCTTGCAAGATAACAGTTAGCTCAATATAGCTTTTCAAAAGTTTGACTTAGTACAAGCCTGGATTCAATTATTGATAGCGTTGAACAGGAGAAAACTCCTAATGTTTCAATTTTGCATTTCAATAAAATTAATGGTCTGAACTATCGATTATTCAATCAATTAAACAATTTTACGGAGCAAGAAATATGCACATTCAAGATCTTCAGTATTTAGAGAATGTCGATCGCACTAATGAGATTAATGGAAGCGGACTATTTGATAGTGGACTAATTGGTATATTTGCCGAGACTGGTGGCAATTTCACCTCTTTTTCAGGGGAGGTTGATGTATTAGGAGACAATACTATTGCTGAAACATTTGGAGAAGGAAATGCGATTCAAGGCGTTGGTTCAAGTTCTTCTGTTGGTGGTTTTGGTTTTGCTATTCCTGGAAGATAATTGTAGTTGATTAGAGATTCATCACATAGATGCCGCATCTACAATGCAATACTTCGATTGAATAAAGGGTTTGTGCTAAAGCATACCGCTTCGAGACCGAAGAGAATACATGCAGGCAAGCCATTTGTTTAGGGCATATCCGCATCTTGTCGAATTGTTTTCGGCATTACTCGAATTAAAATTTAATGTTTTGAACCCTGAACATTTAAGAATTTGTAAAATGCTTTTTCCCTGGGACTAAGGCGCAAACCAAAGAAACCATATTTTTTATCAATGTGGTGAGATGATTGGCGCTTCACACTCAAATAGGAAGAGTTTGATACATCCTTTGTTAACTAGATGCGGTTTAATTTTGCTATCTCTAATCTATTTCCCTAAGACCTATTGAACACAGTGTATTTCGCATATGTAAATTAGTAACATGGTTAGGTTCAACTCATGAATCAATTGAAAATTATTGACCTCGAATTTATCGACAATCTCTCAGAGAGTGAAGATAACAATCTTACAGGGGGTTTAGATGCAGATTTAGATGCAGACTTGGATGCAGACTTGGATGCAGAGTTAATTCTTGGCGAGCCAACTTTCATTTTTGGACGTTCTAGTAGTGCTGCTGCTGGTGCTGTTGCTATTTCTTTAAAAGGTACAGCCTTAGCTGATGCGTTTGCTCAAGCCTAATTTAGAAATCTTGTTTGCTTATAAAAAATGAGAACGATATTACGTTAGGAGAAAAATCCCATGCTAGTTTCAGACTTAGACCATTTGGAAAACCTCGAACCTGTATCAGTTAAAGGAGGTTTTAGTTTCGCTGCTGGAGGCGGCGTCGAGTTTAACACTTTTGTCGTTCAAGATGCGCAAGCTTTTTCTGCTGCTATCTCCAAAGATGATGCTATTGCAGTGGCGATCGCTAAAAATGAATTTACACTCAACTTTGGTGATTCTACTTGATTTTAATTAATCATATAAACTGCTCTAATTCACCAGACAGTTGCTTTTTAAGACTTTCGAGACAGTTGATAAATGTCTCGAAGTTTTTTTGTTCCAGTTAAATAGAATGCAAACATACCCGCACCAAAATCTCGACAATTAAGGAGTGATAATCATGTTGATTCAAGACATACAATATATTGTTGATACTGACAATCAAGTCACAGGTGGTAAATCAAATAAGCCCTGGTGGGAGACTCGTGGCAATGTAGGAGCTGCCACAGCAAATTCTTATTCGTTAGGTAAAAATACCTTTAGCGAAACGGGAGTTGACGTAGATGTTGTGCAAGGTGTTGGTTCCAAAGCCTTGTCCTATGCGATCGGTTTGTCAGTTTCAGATTGAAACTAAAGCGATTCATTATATATCTAGAACTAGTGTTGCAGGATGGGAATACTGTAAATCAGTTTGTGGTTTCTTCTAAAAGAGATTCGATATTTAAACAGTATAGAGATACGAACAGCAATCCTCTATCAGAGATTATTCAATCAAAAACCTCCTTAAATTTGGTTTAATGGACTATTTTATCTATTTCATTTTCCTGCTATAGTTCCAGACCACCTTTTTGCAACTTTTTAAAGGGGTCGAGAATTAAATCGATTATGCGACGTTCTTGGACA
This sequence comes from Cyanobacteria bacterium P01_G01_bin.67, assembly GCA_039179675.1. Classification (GTDB taxonomy): domain Bacteria; phylum Cyanobacteriota; class Cyanobacteriia; order Cyanobacteriales; family Xenococcaceae; genus Waterburya. Next base: position 5,925 of record JBCDEP010000204.1, on the reverse strand, counting down.
ATTACCTCGGCTGTCGCTGTCTGTCCAGGAGTTAGAACAATTCGTTTTTCTCGATCTTCAATATAGGTTCGATCCAACTCAATTACCAATTCAAAAACTTCCTGACGTCCCTGTTCCAGATCCACAAATTTTGAGTCGGGAGAAATCCAGTTAACACGACCGCCAACTATTCCATAATCTTGGAAAGGAAAGGCATCAAATTTAACTTTAACAGGCATTCCTACCTCTAACGAACCACTCTCTGAAGGTGGCATTTGAGCTTTGAGAATCAAAGCCGAATCCTTAGGAGCAATGTCAACAATCCTTTCTCCTGGCTGTACTACAGCTCCCGCTCCCGCAACGGGCAGATGGAAGACAACACCATCAGCAGGAGCAGTAATTACTTGCTGAGTTAATTTAAATTTCAACGAGGCGATTTGACTCTTAGCCTGAGCAATTTCTGACTTGAGGGTCGCCATGTCGCTCTCCAGATTTTTGAGCTGTTCTTCTGTCTTCGAGATTGCCAGTTTTCCCGATTGAATCAAGCCTTGAGAACCGTTCTCTTGCTCCTGAAAGCGTAATTCAGCTTGAGCAATCTCTGATTCGGTTTGTTTAAGAAAATTACGATAGTTACTCTCTTCTTCTTTAAGACGAGAACGAGCCTGAGCCAATTCGGAATTAGCTTGTGCTAAGCGTTCTGTATTTTCTGAAGCTACTTGCTCCGTTTCCTGATAGCGATCTTCGGGGATAATCCCATCCTTGAAAGCTTGGTGATAGCGAGCTGCTTTGTTTTTTGCTCCATCTAAAGCCACGGTGGCTAATCTGACATTAGCCTGGCTAGCATCAACTGCCTGCTCAAACTGCTCGATACGGGCTAGTTTTTCTTCTTTCTGGGTCAAATAAAGAGAATTTAGCCCTTGAAAACTTTGTCGCGCCTGTTCTACTTGGGACTGTTTTTCTAGCTGTTGAGCCTGATTTTGGCGTTCTTGAGTCCCCAAGGAAAGGGTCAATTGATTTTTTAATAGCTCTAATTGTGTCAGTTTCTTCTCTTGACCTGACTGTTTTTCTTTTAATTCATCAAGCTGATTAGCAATCAGATCTGACTCTAATTCGGCTAGAGTTTGACCCGTGGTAACGGTATCCCCTTCCTGAACCAGAACTGAAGTAATTTTGCCCAAAACTGGAGCATCTAAGGGGATAGTTTGACCTTTTGGTTCCAGTCTGCCTCTGGCAGTACCTGTTTCGTCAACCCTCGACATAGATGCCCAAGGTATTAAGATTCCCGCAAAGAGAATTAAAACATAGGCTAATCCCCTCGTCCAAACTTTAGGTAAAGCATTGAGTAGCTCTTGAGTTGGTACCGACCAGCCGTCTTGCTGCTCGATCGCCTTGACGGTAGTCAGTTCTGAGGTTTGATGAACAGGATCGAGCTGAGAATTTTCTGGAGCTTCTGCTACAGTGTTTTGAGCCAGAGCAGAAGATTGCTCCGGGAGGGCAGGAAATAAACTCCGACCAAGCTGGAGGTAGTGGCTATCGACAAAACGAATGGCATCAGCGAGTTCCAGTTCCACTGCCTGAGGATGTTTATGAATATAGCCTTTGGCACCCGCATCAAAAGCACTATCGGCATATTCTTGTCCCTTATGGGGGCTAAGAACAATAACTTTGGTATCGGGCAATAACTGGGATAGTTTTTGCGTAAGTTCAATCCCATTCATTTCAGGCATATCAGCGTCAACCAGAGCGATGTTTGGTTGAAGGTGTTGGGCTAATTCTAATGCCGTGTTACCGTTGTTCGCTATCCCCACGACTTGCATATCGGGTTCGGGGGCTAGGGTTAGGCAGATATGCTTACATACCAGTTGATGATCGTCGACGACTAGTAAACGTAGTTTTTCCGTTGGGGAAATGGTCGAGAGAGAGTTATTAACTGCAACATTAGAAGAGGACATTGCTCACAAATATCAATTTTTAATAGTAATTTGTTGATGGTTTAAATAGAAGTAGTGACCTTGCTTAGCCATTAATTCTTGATGGGTGCCACTTTCGATGATGATGCCGTGATCTAAGACCAAAATTTGATCGGCATTCTGGACGGTAGATAAGCGATGGGCAATGACAATGGAAGTGCGATCACGGAGAATTTTACTAAGATTAGTTTGAATAATACGTTCTGACTCCGCATCTAAACTACTAGTTGCCTCATCCAAAATCAGCAGGCGGGGATTACCCAACAAAGCACGGGCGATCGCGATTCGCTGCCGTTGACCACCAGAAAGATTGCCTCCTCCCTCACCAATAGGGGTGTCATACCCTAAGGGCAGTTCGCGAATAAATCCATCGGCTCCTGCCTGTTTGGCTGCGGCGGAAATCTCCGCCCGAGTCGACTGAGGATGACCAATGCTGATATTTTCGCCGATCGTACTACCAAAGAGGAAATTAGCCTGATCTACCACCCCAATTTGTTCTCTTAGGGAATGTAAAGAAATATTAGCCATATCTAGACCATCAATTAGGATCTGTCCTTCGGTAGGGGTATAGAGTCCTAAGATCAATTTGGCGATCGTGGTTTTGCCCGAACCACTCCGACCCACAAGGGCGATCGTTTGTCCAGGCTGGATCTCAAAACTAAGATTTTCCAGAATGTTATTAGGATTTTCTGGATGATAGCGAAAACAAACTTGCTCAAAGCGAATGTGCCCCTTTAAAGGTGGACAAGTATGACGGTTACCCTTTTGCAGATCCTCCTCTGGTTCGGCTTCTAAGACATCATTAATTCGTTCAACAGAAATTGTGACCTCCTGAAAGTCATTCCAGAGTACGGTTAATCGCTGAAAAGGCGAAATAACTCTGCCTAAAAGCATGTTAAAAGCAATTAATTGACCGATTGATAATTCTTGCTGAATTACTAACCAAGCTCCAAACCACAACAAAATAGAAGTAGCTAATGCTTTAATGGTCGAGCTAGCAATTCGGAGCTGATTGCGAATTACCTGACTAGAAAATTTGGTTTTAATATATTCGTTAAATCTTTCCTCCCAGTGCCAACGAACCGACTGCTCAATTGCCATCGATTTAACTGTACGAATTCCTGTCAAGCCCTCAATCAGATAACTTTTCTGATGGGCAACAGTACGAAACACCTCTCGCGAAATTTGACGCAAGATGGGAGTAGAAATCAATGCCAAGATGGCAAACAGCGGCACGAGTATTAAAATCACTGCGGCTAGCTTCCAGCTATACCAGAACATTAGCCCTACATAGATAAAGACTGTTAATAGATCCAAAAAAATAGATAAAGAATCCCCAGTTAAAAAACGCTGGATCTTATGATTTTCCTGAACCCGAGCCATCAAATCACCGACATAGCGAGACTCAAAAAATGATAGGGGTAGACGAAAAGTGTGACGGATAAAACCCACCATTAATGCTAAATCGATTTTATTGGCTGTATGGTCTAGTAGATATTTCCGCAGTCCCGTCATCGTGACGCTAAACAGACTAAAGATGACTAATCCCATCCCAACCGCATTTAGGGTGAGGACGTTTTGCTGAACTACTACGCGATCAATTAGTAGTTGCGTAAAAATTGGTGTAATCAAGCCAGAAAGCTGGATTGAGATGGAAATAATTAGTATTTCCAACAATACGAACCAGTGAGGCTTGATTAAGCCCCAGAAATTCCCCAAACTGTATTTAGCTTCCTGAGCATGATGCAGTTGAGCTGTCGGTTCCAATAACAAGACATTACCTGTCCAGCCAGCATTAAATTCGGCATGACTCATGTTGAGCTGACCAATAGCAGGGTCGACCACAATCACAGATTTACGACTTACCTCATAAACCGTGATATAGTGCTTCCCTTCCCAGTGAGCGATCGCTGGTAGTTTTTGCTCGGCTAACTTATCGAGAGTCGCTTTGACAGGTCTGGTGGCAAATCCGACGCTTTCTGCTGCTGATACTAGACCCCGTAATGAAGAGCCATGACGACCGACATTGGCAATTCGACGGAGCTGATTGAGGTTAAATCGTTTGCCCCAATAAAGACCAATATTAATTAGACAAGCGATACCACAGTCGGAAGCACTTTGTTGCAAGAAACAAGGATAGCGTTGGGTAACTCTTTGTAGAAGATGACCAACTCTTTGTTGGGGATGGGGAAAATAGTCGGCACGTTTGGTTTCAGTAGACTGGGAGCTTACCTCAACTTCTGTCAGAGCAATATTCTTGGGTTTGGGGACTACTACTGGCAAAGATTGTTCTACAACAACAGCCTTCGCTTCCGAATCAAGTAAATCATTTAGTTGAGGCAAATTGATTTGAGCTAGATTCCAGTCTCCGTGACTTAACCCGTATAATTCAGTAGGCACTGTCACCTGCCATGAACTGTGTTGAGCTGAAGTAGATGGCGTAAAAATACTCCCTGCACTGAGCTTTTCTCCAATAGAACTAACAATCTCTCCTGTCCTAAGTAACCAAAGCTTTTGAGTAGTTATGAGAGAGTCAGGAACTCTGCCTAATTCCAGGTGATAAGGTTTTAGGAGAGAGAGAGACTTCATCAAACCCTCGGAGGTTGCGTTTTTAAATAAAGAATTTTGACGAGATAACAGCAATAATTCCTGTAGTATTGCTTGTTGATGCAAGTGTTCTTCTATACTGGGATGACGCTTAATCAGATAGTCTAATAATTCCCGCTCAAGATAACCAATCTTAAGCTGCTCAGAAGCTCTGGCATAATAAGGAGAAAAAGACTCTTGGGGAAACAGAGTCAGTTCGCCAAAAGAGCTGCCTACTTTGAGAGATGTAATTAGGCTATTGTTCGCATCTAGTAACCTGACCTTACCAGTCAAAATAAGACAAATACCTGCAATCGACTCATCTGCTTTCCAGAAAGGTTTACTTAGAGTCGGTTCAACCAGCTTGATTTCCTGAATACAGCGAGCTTGTTCTGATGGTTCGAGTGTCTGTCCTAGAGTTTTCTCCAGCTGTTGTGTTAGGTATGGTTCCCAGGTAGATTTATCTGCTAAATCTTGTAACATAAGTCGGAAGCTCTCACGCTGCTAGACAATTGGTCGGTTAGGATTAAATGGACCTAAGCTAAAAGAGTTAGATTTTAAGTTAGTATTCAACTCACTTATAACCAGACCAAAACCTTTAATGGTCTGACGTTTTTGCGTCGCCTCTTGGGAAGAACGTTTAAACCTGGTAGAAAGTCCCATCTTTTTCAGCAAGCGATTAATATGGCGATCGCTAATTGCAATCCCAAATTCTTTCGCCAGATGTTTACTTAACCATTGTGCTGTCCAACGATGAAAACTATAGCCAAATTCTTGAGGACTATGGGTTACAAGTTCTTGTAAGCGGTTAATATATTGATCGTTAACGGTTTTTGGTCTACCAATGGGAACATTATTCCATTGTAAGGCTTGACCATTTTTCGCCATCCAAATCCAATATCTTGCAGTCACATTGGAACAATTTAAAGTAGCACAGATTTCTGACTGAGATTTACCTAAATCTGCAAGTAACATAATTTCGATCCGACGACGGTATTCTGGACGCGAATCTCGGTGCAGATGACTTTGCAGTACTTGTCTTTCAAAGGGAGACAATAATCGAATTTGCTCTGCTTCAAGTTCAACGGGCGAATCATTTTTTATTTCGGTAATTAACATAGTCGAACACTTCTCCTGACAATCCTGATCTTCTACGTACCAATCCAGTGCTATATGCACTGTTTATATACTCAATCAGATAAAACAGATAAAACTCTAAATTTTATTAGAGAGGGGCAATCTTTGATTTAATTGGCAAAATTCCCAAGCGGGAACTTTTTTTCATAAGCTAAGGTTCAACATTATGAATGTTATAGTATGTAACTATCTCCTCGAGTAATCTTTGTCGATTTAGAATACTGAAATTCTACAAGATATTCTACAACTTCGC
>JBCDEP010000010.1:0-60719 GCA_039179675.1 Cyanobacteria bacterium P01_G01_bin.67 | reverse complement strand
AATTTTTATAGCAGAAGTTTTTGTAGAATGGGGAAAATCAAATCAGCTAATGATATTTCAGTAATAGCTTCTTGTCCACACTTATATTCGTTATCAACTAATAACGATATCTAATTCAATTTAGTTACGAGTTTGTCACCTTGATTATCCTACTATCAAAAAAAAGCAAGGAGGAAAAACTCATGCCTGTCGCCCTAATAGTTGTTTTGTCCTACATCATCTTCTTTTTCTACAATTATACGAGCCTGAGTGGATGATCGATACATAGATAATTACTTGTAAGTTGAATTTGCTTCAAACCTTTACTTTTTCCATCACCTTCTACTTCATTTAGGCTTGTGTGAATTATGCACAAAGTGTCATTTAGTCTTCATTGATTATTAAACTTTTGAACTGAAAGTGACCCATCCTATAGGGGCAAATAACTATTCGTCCTTACCGAAAACTACGGTTTATAAACTCAACATTATCTATTCAAATAACTGTAGTTTTATCGATCAACTTCACCTTTTTTTCTATTTGTGATCGCCTTTCGACAAACGTTAATTGCTCGCACAGATCGCAACAAAACAACAGTAATTAGCCTGCAATTAGCAAATTTAAACTATCTTCCTAAGTACGATGATTACCAATCACTTTCCTTGGTTAACTACCATCACTTTATTACCAGTTATTGCTGCCTTATTTATTCCTTTATTACCAGATAAAAATGGTAAGACTGTCCGTTGGTATGCTTTCGGTGTGGGTTTTGTCGATTTAATTTTAATGACTTTTGTTTGCTGGCAGCACTACGATTTTCACAACCCTGCCTTTCAGTTAGTAGAAACTTATTCTTGGCTACCCCAATTAGGTGTCAGTTGGTCGCTGGGTGCGGACGATCTCTCTATGCCTCTAGTGTTACTAACGGGTTTAGTTAATACCCTAGCGATTTTTGCAGCTTGGCAAGTCAAAAAGAAACCGCGCCTGTTTTACTTTTTAGTGCTGTGTATGTATGGCGCGCAGATCGGTGTCTTCCTAGCAAAAGATCTGCTGTTGTTTTTCCTCATGTGGGAATTAGAACTCGTACCAGTTTACTTACTCATTTCTATTTGGGGTGGTGTCAAACGTCGTTATGCAGCGACAAAGTTTATTCTCTATACAGCCTTGGGTTCGATATTTATTCTAGTGGCAGCTATGGTGATCGCTTTTTATGGCGATACCGTCACTTTCGATCTCGAAGCCTTGAGCCTCAAAAACTATCCCTTGGGCTTAGAACTTTTTGGTTATAGTGCTTTTTTGGTTGCCTTCGGAGTCAAGCTACCAATTTTTCCCTTACACACTTGGCTACCAGACGCACACGGAGAAGCTTCTGCACCAATTTCGATGATTTTGGCGGGGGTACTTTTGAAAATGGGTGGATATGCCTTAATCCGCTTCAATATTGAATTGCTTCCCGACGCTCACATTTACTTTGCACCCATCCTAATTGTTTTTGGTATTGTCAATATCGTCTATGGTGCTTTTGCTGCCTTCGGACAGACCAACCTCAAACGACGCTTGGCATATTGTTCCGTATCTCACATGGGATTTGTCTTAGTCGGTATTGCTTGCTTCAACGATTTGGGTTTAAGCGGTGCCATGTTACAGATGCTTTCTCACGGTTTAATTGCTGCTGCATTATTCTTCCTCTGCGGGGTAGCTTACGATCGCACCCATACTCTCTGGTTAGATGAAATGGGAGGACTGGCGCAAAAGATGCCCAAAACCTTTGCTCTATTTACTGCTGGTTCTCTAGCTTCTCTAGCTTTACCAGGAATGAGTGGCTTTGTGGGAGAAATCACCGTTTTCCTCGGTTTGACTACCAGCGATGCTTATAGTTCCTCCTTTAAGGTGGTGGCAATCTTCTTCGCAGCAGTTGGGCTAATCGTGACTCCGATTTATTTACTCTCGATGTTGCGCGAACTATTCTATGGTCAAGAAACATCTTATTTAAAAGAGCAAAAAATTGTTTGGTCGGATGCTCAACCTAGAGAAGTGTTGATTACAGCCTGTCTTTTAATTCCGATCATTGGCATTGGTTTGTATCCTAAGTTAGCCACCCAAACCTATGATGTCAAAACTACCGAAGTTGCACTCCACGAACATCAGATATTAGCTCAGATCGCTCCAACGACGAATTTATATGCTTCGAGGGATATTAAGATCGCACCTGAAATCCCCACTAGTAAAAACTTTGCTCTAATCAGCGTCAAAGAATTTGATGGAGTCATAGCTTCCAACTTCACTTGACAACAATACCTGTCACAAGACTAAGACAACTTTCCCATTCAAAACATTCTTGAGGTTGCTTTAGTCACTACTGACTTCTAACCACTAACCACTAACCACTAACTAATGACATCATTCTCTCTTCCATCTCACTACAGTAGTTTTTTACCTCGATTTTCCAAACTAGCTAGTGTCAGTATCTTTTCCAATATGATGGTTCCTTTGGCGGGTATCTGTGACACTGTTTTCTTGGGTCATCTTTCAGATATTCGCCACCTAGCAGAAGTTATTTTGGGAGGAATTTTATTCGATTATCTCTTCCGAATTTTAAAATTCTTTCGCAACGGTACAAATGCCATAACCGCCCAAGCTGTCGGTCAAAACAATCCCCAACAAGTACTGTTAGCAGTCCTTAGGAGCGCCTTAGTAGCTGGCGCGATCTCCTTCTTGCTTGGGAGAAAAAGGATCGCTGACTGTAGTTTGATAATTTGTCCCATCCATAACTAACGTGATATTAAAGCCTGTGTCGGTTTGACTTTGCTCGCGGATGGTAATTACAGCCATAGACTTTGGGACAGATTATTGAGCAGAATAGAGTAAAACTACCTCCAAGATTAGAAATTCTCTATACTCAATGTAAAAGATTACTTGAAGCGATGGCTGTATTTTTATTTATACTTAAGCATTCTGGAATTAGAAATTGTATTTAATTTTGATCATGTCTTTTTCTTTGAACTTAAGCCGTTTCCTCTTGGCAGTTGGTTGTTGAGGCTTTTGCTCTTTAGCTTCAGAATTACTATTGGATGCTGCTGGCGGTTTCTTAGGATTATCTTTACTATCAGCCATAATCTGAAAAGTTATCATTTCCAATATTATAGCTACTGGTGATTTTAAGCCGTTAATGACTAATATCTCCAATACACCTTCCGTTAGCCAAGATTATAAAGCCAATCTTCAGCTTAGTTACGATTATTTAGAGAAATCCATCAAAGAAATTCAAGATGTTATCAACAATACTAATAGTCAGTCAGGTATCTTGGTTGGATTTAATCTGACATTTATCCGATTTTTTATCAATGAATTGCCTGGTAAAATTATTGTTGCTGAAGATTTATTTTGTCATTCTTGTTTGCTATTAAAAATACTTACTTATGGTTTAGCGATCTCCAGCATTATTTTTGCTTTGCTCGGACTGTATCAAACCAGATGTTCTCATAGAAAGCTGCGAAGCATTTGTTAATAGTGAATTGAAGCTAGCCATTATGGACAGTTTTCAGGATAAGTTAGAAAATTTTAGACAATTAGCTGTGCAAAAAAAGCAAATTTTCAATCGCTCAATCATGCTGTTATTAGGTTCAGGATTAATAGCATTGATCGATCAGTTTATGGCATCTATCTATTAATTAATGACTTAGTTCCTGATCGATCTTTGAAGAAGGGATACAGGGAAAATATTTTTTGTTTAGCTATATTGAATTACTAATTTTTTAATTAATTTTCCCCACCTCAATTATTAGTTATTTATTAGCAGATATTAAAACCAAATTTCAGGATCTATGCGATCACGATCTTCATTAACAGAAGATTTTAAATTATCTCTTGTTTTACATCCACCCGAATGGTGGGAATTGTCATAAAGCATATGCTTAGCGGCAAACTAAGTGCCTTTGCGCGGAGCAGTATCCTTTAAGATGCGTCGCCCAGCTGACTATTGAGACACTCTTAAAACTTTTGGTGATGAAGACTTATTTCAGCCCCCTAGCCACCAATTTTGGGGGAATAGTTGATCTTTTAACCGACTATTTTAATTATGTTGCACTACGGCAGAGAATCTGTCTTCTTCATTTCTCTATTTATTGTCAGTTGAGTAGAGCATACAAATTGAATTTGATAAATGACTAATGACTAATAACTAATGACTAAAAGCTAAAACCCAGACGCTTTGGCATCTGCATCGGGAAAAAACAATAACTCATTAGTGGTATATCTCTCCACCATCTCTTGTGTAATCAGGCAATGATTAACCTCTTGACGAGAGGGAAGTTCGTACATCAGATCGAGCATTAGTTCTTCAATGATGCCCCGTAAGGCTCTAGCGCCAGTTTTACATCGATAGGCTTCTTGGGCGATCGCCAATAAAGCATCGGGCGCAAACTCTAGTTGCACATTATCCATCCGCAGCAGCTCTTGATATTGCTTGATCAAAGCGTTACGTGGTTCGGTCAAAATTGCTAGGAGAGCCTCTTCCTCCAAAGGTTCCAGGGTGGCAATGATGGGTAATCGTCCCATTAATTCGGGAATCAAGCCAAATTTAACCAGATCGTCCGCCCCTAAGCGCTGCCTAATTTGCTGTTGCGGCATTGCAGGGAGTCTAACTGCTGTTGAATCAACAAAGCCAATAGTTTTCTTATTACTGCGCTGTCCGATAATTTTCTCTAACCCGACAAAAGCACCACCACAGATAAACAATATATTGCTGGTATCAATTTGAATCAAGTCTTGGTTAGGATGTTTGCGTCCGCCTTGGGGTGGTACGTTGGCAATAGTCCCTTCAACTATTTTTAATAAGGCTTGCTGGACTCCTTCTCCTGAGACATCACGGCTAATGGAAGCATTTTCGCTTTTACGGGTAATTTTATCCAGCTCGTCGATATAAATAATGCCTCGTTGAGCTTGTTCCACATCAAAATCAGCATTTTGCAGTAATCGCACCAGGACATTTTCCACATCCTCCCCCACATAACCAGCTTCTGTTAGGGTTGTGGCATCGGCGATCGCAAATGGCACATCCAGGAGTTTAGCTAAAGTCTGAGCAATCAAGGTTTTACCCGATCCTGTCGGACCAACCAAGAGAATATTCGACTTTTGTAATTCAATCTGATTTTCTGCTGCTTGCTGTTGTCTTTCTTGGAGAAACTTGAGCCGTTTATAGTGGTTGTAAACCGCTACTGCCAAAACTTTTTTGGCTGCTTCCTGACCGATAATATACTGATCTAAATATTGTTTGAGTTGCTGGGGGGTGGGCAGTGCTGTCGCATCTGATTCGGCAACCGAGTCGGCGGCAGGATTCTCACTATTACGCTCCTGAATAATACTATTAGCTTCCTCAGTTAATAATCCCGCACAAAGATTAATACATTCTTCGCAGATATTAACATCAGCTCCAGCAATTAATCTACTGACTATATTTTGCGGGCGATCGCAGAAGGAACATTTGAGGTGTAAATTTTCCATTATGTTATTGACTCTATATGTATTGAGATTTTTTTAAGGTTGAATTTTTAAAGTGGAATTAGGGCAAGGCATTAAGCGGCTGCGGATATTGCAGGCTGATTGGTTTGGCGAGCAATGATGGTTTGCAGGACAGCGAGAAATTCCTGTTCAATATAGGGCTTACTTAAATAGGCTGCTGCTCCCAGGTGCATCGCTAACTGACGATGCTTATCGTTGCTACGAGTGGTCAGCATAATAGCGGGAATTTGAGCATAATCTGGTGATTGACGTAAGCGATCAAGGAACTCAAACCCATTTAAATTAGGCATTTCCAGATCGCTAACAATCAACTCTAGTTGTGAATTTTGCTGTAGAAGTTCTAATGCTTCGGCACCACTTCGAGCCTGCAATACTCGATAGCCAGCCTTTTTCAGGGTAAGAGTCAAGGTGCGACGCATCATTGCGGAGTCATCGACAACCAAGACGGTGGGAATTGCGATCGGAGAATTGTGATTGATACCTGTTTGCCAAGGTAAATGTTGAGTATTATCAGCAGGCTGTTGTTGCTGTTGCACATAAGCTAGTAATGTAGAGGCATCAATGGCTGGAATCAAGCTACCATTCCCCAAGACAGTACAGCCATAGATATAGTTGGGGGGAATGATTGCCCCAGTCACAGGTTTAATTACCATCTCTTGTTCCGTGCCAAAGTCCTCAATTTCCAGGGCAAAATGTTGTTGTTCCTGCTGAATAATCAACATAGATAAGGTTCCTTGATTCGCTGCGGAGTTGCCCACAAACTTCTGGTATTGCTGATTAACTGAGTGGGGATAATGATAATCCAACAGTTCGGATAGTCGATATACAGGGAGTAATTGCTCGCGCCAAGGTAAAACGCGCTGATCGCCGATCTGCTGCGGGAGATCTTTTGGGGGCAAAATAATCTCTTGAATCGTTGCCACAGGAAGAGCTACAAGATTGGAATTAACCGCACAGACCAATAATTTAGCAATGGTTAAGGTGATGGGCAGGCTGAGGGTAAAAGTAGTACCTGCACCAGGGGTTGAGGTTACTTGAACAGTCCCTTTAATCTCCTGTAGTTGCGATCGCACGACATCCAGTCCCACCCCTCGTCCTGAAATTTCACTAATTTGCTCGGCAGTGGAAAATCCTGGTTCAAAAATAAAATCTAATAACTGTTCTTCGGTAGTTCTAGTTAATTGTTCCATCCTTAACCAACCGCGATCAATTGCCCGACGAGCAATTTTACTTAAATCTAGACCTCCACCATCATCACTAATTTCGATTACGGTACGATTACCCTGATGGATTGCCCGAATCTCAATCCTGCCTTGCTCTGGCTTGCCTTGCCGTCTTCTAATTTCTGAAGCTTCAATGCCGTGGTCAAAAGCATTACGTATAAGATGTAGTAAAGGATTATGCAATTTTTCGAGAATACCCTTATCAACTAAGATCTCAGTACCACTCATGACTAAATCTACGGGTTTGCCATACTTATAGGACAAATCTCGCAAACTACGGGGAAAGCAGCTCAACACCTTCTCTAACGGTAGCATCCGCGCCCACATCAGTTCATCGCGCAATTTAGTCAATGTTTGCTGTTGATTTTTAATTGTGCCAGTTAATTGACGTCCTAATAGAGTCAAGTCTTCTACTGCCTCCTCCAACTGCATCATTTCTTCCTGCACTTCTGAGATTGAGTCATGGCGATAGCGCTCCATTTCCAGATCATCAAAATCAGTCAGGGGGTTTGAGGCGACTAGGGGGAAAGATTCCAATTCCCTGGAGCAAGCAACCTGCCGATGAGCAATTTTTTGCAATTTTTGGGTTAGGTTCTGGAACTCTCCTAGTTTTTGTTGAATTTTACCAATGATTATGGGTAACTGCTCCTGCTGGAGAGCCAAACCATTACGATTAATTACTAGTTCCCCCACCAGGTTGTTCATCTTCTCTAAGCGAGCTAAATCAACCTTGACTTTTAAGTTACCTGGAGGAGCAGATGTATTGGTCTGAGATGGACTTGGGGGCGCAGTTGATTGTCTGCTAGGAGCAGCTTGAGAATTCAGTAGCATTTCTGGCTCGGAGATTACTGCATCAATAGTTGGTATTTCTGTTTCCAACTCAGGATTCGGCAATACTGCCTCTGGGGGGACTGGCACCGTGGCGATCGCTTCTAGAATAGTACTAGCTTCACCCAAGTAAGTAGCGACATCATCTTGAGTAGTAACGGGCTGGAAATCTATTGGAGTAATAACTTCCCTCTCGGCATAAGCTAATAACTCCTGGGAAGGAGAACCTCCAGAAGTGCGATCGCCTGCTAAAACAATTTCTCTAGCAGCTTGGAAGTCAGCTAATGCTAGGGACAGAATCTCTAAAACTGACTCAGAATTAAGATCGAGCGCCTTGAGTGCGGTGTTAGCGATCGCACCAAATCCAGGTAAATTTAAAATCTCGGCAAATCCAGCAAAAACCTCAGCCTGAGAGCGTAATTCCCCAGCTACTTGATAATCCTCGGGGTTAGCTAGTAATATCGCCAGGTGATTGATGCCCTGAGAGACATCCACCGTAAAAATCGACGATACGATATCAACACCCAAATCGGCAGAACTAGGAAGATAGTTTTCTGCCTCCTGTAATGCAGAACCAAGCTGTTGTTCAATTTGGTCAAATACAGTTTCTGCAAGCGCCAGTGCCCCCTCTTCGTCATAAGATCCTGTGGTAATCTGCTGCTGTAACGGTTCTCTGAGAGAATCATAAGCCTGCAAGAGCTGACTTTCTAACTCCGAGTCGATGGTGATGGTTTCACAATGAAGTCCCCGAAAAATACTTTCTAAACGATGGGCGATAGTTGCCAGGGCATTAAGCCCCACAGTTGCCGCCCCCCCTTTAAGAGAATGTGCTGCCCGCATTAAATCATGAATTATGCCAGGGTTACGTTCCTGGTTCAAGCTCAATAACTTTGTTTCAATAATCTGCAATAATTCTGGAGCTTCTTCCAGAAAAAATTGATAGGTTTGGGTACGAATTTCTGAGTCAATCATGGCTGGGAATTGGGGAGTAGGATGTTGGGAGTTGGGGAAATAAGAGTGTTGGGAAATAGGGAATTTAATTGAGAGATTGCTTAATTATTGCGCTCTACTACTTATATTTATTTGGCTTTGGTTAAGCTATTTATGAGCTTTTAAACTATTGATGCTTACAGGATAAAACTTACATCAAATAATCATAGCTTTGACAACGAATGATTAATAAACGAAAAACAACGATGCTAAAAATAGTTGCGTTAGCAGCAATAGTAAGAAATTACGCAGTCTGTCATTTTTCCGTTCTCGATGATTAAGATCGAAGTCCAACATTTGAAAATTAGCGTAAAAATCCTGAGCTTGTTTAGTTTCCGAATCCATAACAATTAATTCTCCAATTTATACTTGCAAAAAACTAATGACTGTACATACAAGGCATGCACCAAACTATGTGTAATAAACCTTGTCTCTCTCAACTAATAACTAATGACTAATAACCTTATTACTTCACCTTAAATTGACTAACACAAGCCTGTAAGCCATCAACTACTGTATGTAATTTCTTGGTAGAAGCGGATACCTGAGCCGCATCAGTAGAAGTTATGGAGGCGATCGCCGCGACGTCGGTAATGGTTTGGGAAATGGTTTGGCTAGCTTTAGATTCTTCCACCGTTTCTTGGGCAATTTTGGCAATCCAGTAACTAACTCGTTCGCTGGAAGTAGCTACCTGGTTAAGACTTTGGCGGGTTTCGTCTACTAATTGAGTCCCAATTACAACTCGCTCGATACCCTCCTCCATTGCTTTCGATACTTTTTGAGTGTCTAGTTGAATGCTGGCGACTATCTTTTCAATTTCAATAGTTGCTGCTGCTGACTGCTGAGATAAAGCTCTGATTTCTTCCGCTACCAGGGAAAAGTTATGTTCTTCTCTACCTGCTCGGGAAGCTTCTAGGGAAGCATTAAGAGCGAGAAGATTGGTTTGAGCCGCAAAGCTACTAATCAAATTGACCACTTTAGAAATCTTCTGGGAAGACTCGCCGAGCCGCTTCACTTTTCTGGCGGTTTCAGCTACGGTTTCACGGATATCTAAGATACCAGCGACTGTCCGATCCATTGCGGCATCACCCATAGTTACCGTTTGCAACACCTCCTTAAAAGTGCTTTCTGCTTCTTCAGCATTAACTGCTACCGCCTGAATTGATTCTGTCATCGTTTCAATTTGACCTAGGGCTAAGGCGATCGATTGAGACTGTTCTGCTGCTTGCTCGGAGAGGGATTGGGCAAACCCTTCATTATTGCTAGTGGCGATCGTCATGTGAGCAACTGAATTTTGTACTTGCAGTACAATCTGACGCAGATTTTCCACCGTAGAGTTATAGGAATCCCCCAGAGTACCAATAACCCCGTCTGTTACCACCGCACGAGTCGTCAAATCTCCCTGACCAATTGGTTCAACTTCTGTCAATAACCGTAAGGCTTGTTGCTGTAGTTTTTCTTGATCGGCTTGTTGCTGCTGGAGCAAATTTGTTCTTTCCCAAGCCAATACTACTTGAGAGACAAGCTGCGTAAAATAGTCAATTTCTGCGGTCTGCCAAATTCGTGGTTGACTGCATTGATGAACTACCAATAAATATTGCCGTGGATGATTCAAAGATTGAGCATCGAGGAAAAAAGGTGCTATCATCTCCGCTCTAACAGCCAACATTTCAACCTGATGTAGTCGAGCAACTTCTGTATTAGTTTGAGTAATCTGATCAATTGCTTGGACTTGTGAAGATTGATGTCGAGCAAATAATTGTTCCAGATAATCTGAGGGCAAATCTTCTGACTGAATTAAGCTCTTAGTAGAGTCTCTGACAGATTCAGCCATGATTTTTTCCGTCCCATCTGAGTTTGAACTTATAATTAAGGCTCGTTCAACCTGGAGAGCTGAGAGAATTTCCGTAACGGCTAGCTGAAACACCTCATCAGAATTATCTACCCGAGACAGTTTGAGAGTTAAGTCTTTTAAACCTTGAGAACGTCGTGCTTCTGCGGCTTGCTCACTCACTAAAGTCCTCAGCTGAGCTGCCATATGATTAATGTTCGTTCCTAAGTCAGCTAGCTCATCTTGTCCCTCTACTCCCAGCTGCGTATCCAATTCGCCGCGACCAATTTTTTTCACTGCCGTCACTGCCGCTAAAATTGGTAAGGTTGCCCGATGAGCTAAAACTGTGGCGATCGCACCAACAACCAATGCTGCCACACTCGTCCCCAAGAGCAGCGTTAACCGTAACTGTCGCAGGGGAGCAAAGGCTTCTTCCACTGGACGAGAGAGAGCGA
The DNA here is from genome assembly GCA_039179675.1 of Cyanobacteria bacterium P01_G01_bin.67. GTDB lineage: Bacteria > Cyanobacteriota > Cyanobacteriia > Cyanobacteriales > Xenococcaceae > Waterburya. The sequence goes on along the minus strand of JBCDEP010000010.1, from coordinate 49,893 downwards.
TCTTCCACCCAGGAGCTATAACTCCTTGTAAACCAGGCACAGGAGCAATACTGACTAAAACCTGTTTTTGGTCGTCTCGATCGCGCATAATCTTGGTGGCACTGAGAGCAGTGGTGGGACTATTATTTTCGACTTGGGTTTGAATGTTAGCCTGTAACTGAGGCAAATCTTCTAGGTCAACTCCCGCTGGGGAACCAATAAACTCTGATTCATCAGCATCAAAAATATAGCCCTCGGTATCAATTAAGCGGTATTCCCAACCTTCTGCTTGAACATACTGAAACATTTGTTTCCAGTGATTAAGAGGCATCCGCACCAAAACCACTCCCAGGATTTTATCTGTTTCCTGCTCTACAATTGGTGCAGCAACTTCTAAACTATTACGCCCCGATTTAGAGTGGATTTCAGGATCGTTAACTGCCGCGCTTCTCGTGGCGATCGCTCTTTTAAAATAGTCGCGATTACGATAATTTTCTTGAGCATTAATGGGATGAGATGATTCTGATTGCAGCATGAGGTTGCCATGAAGATCAAAAATGGCAATGCTGTCATATCTTTCTAAGGGATGCTTGGCAATGAAATCATTGAGCATCGACACTTTTTGGGTGTTTGAAGTTGATTGATTTAACTGAGGATCTGTCAGTAATGGAAAATTAGCTACGGTGTTGGCATCACTAACTACCTGATTGGTAAAGAGACTAACTTTCTGACGAATATCAAAGGTGCGACTTTCTTGGTCAGCAATGATTTGACTCATCAGTGATTGAGCAGCTAGGTGATGGGCAATTGTCCCCACTGCGGCGATGGGAATAATACCGATTGCGAGGGCGAATAAGGTTACTTTCCGTCGCAAACTTAGGTGCTGCCAACTTCTGACTACCCGCTCCCGCCAATCATACTTAGTGGAGGTTGTCACAGTATCAAACACATCAGTCTGATGATGGTACAGCAAATCTTCTCGGAATTTGTCGTCCTCAGGAGGACTAGTAGTGTTTGACTGCAAAAGATTAGTAATCATAGTAAATAAATGGTTATTAGTTGTTAGTCGTTAGTCGTTAGTTATTAGTTCTGAAAATCTCTAGATTTAGCTTTCGTTTATTAATGTCTAGAAACTAAAAACTCTAAAATCCTGATATTTCTTGCCAAATGGCAGCGGAATCCAAAACTGCGATGATTGCTCCTTCAGGCTTCAACCAGTATCCCCGTAAAAACTTTTCCCATCTAGTTTGGTTAGCAGAAAAAGTGGACTGGAGTGAATCCAAGCTCAATTTTTCGATATTGCCTATTTGATTGACCACTAATCCGAGAGTTTGGCGATCGCCATCGGTGTTGAACTGCATCACGACCAATGTGTAGCCTGATGTTGTCTGCAATTGCTGATATAAGGGGGTTAACCCGACCAAATAACTAGCATCTATCAGCCAGAGAATCTCGCCACGCCAGTTATAAGTTCCCATCATCCAGGGAGACATATGGGGAATCGGCATAATTTGTTCGGGGCTAAGGCTGAGAACTTCCGTAAGTTTTTCCGTTGCTAAGAGCGCCGTGGTTGCTGGAGCTAGATCGAGCATCAAAAACTGCTCTTTAGGGGCGGGTAATGACTTAGGTAGTGAAGGTTTGAGAGTTACTGCCAGTTCAGATGTCATGGTCTTACCTCAAATAATCTACAGTTTGCTTGCCAATCAATTGGTTGATAGTCTCCAGCAGCTTTTCCCCTAGTAAAGGCTTGGTCAGATAAGCTGCGGCTCCTTGCTTTAGTCCCCAAAACTTATCGAGTTCAGTTCCTTTATTCGAGCAGAACACAATGGGAATTTGGCGGGTTTCTGGATTAGCTTTAAACTGACGACAGATTTCAAAGCCACTGTACCCTGGTAAGATCACATCCAAAATAATCACATCAGGTTGATAGTTACTAATTTGTTCCAGGGCTTCTTCTCCGTTGGGAAAAGTCAAGACCCTAAAGCCAGCTTGATTGAGACTAAGGGCGATCGCCCGACGCTCTACCAGGCAATCTTCAACCACCAGCGCCGTATTCATAATTTTTTCCTCATTAATAAGTTTTGATGTTAGTCCTAGCGACCAAGAGCAGTCAGCGCAGTTAATATTGCAGTTAATATTAATTTCAAGTTGATTCTCAACCAATCATCTCAGGTCGATTTTCTGTTTTGTTTAGCAGTAGAGTGTTATATCTTCCCCACACTGGTCTGCAAGATAGATCAAAGATTTAAAACGCAATATCACTAATTGTTCGTAGAAGGGATTGAGTTTGCACAGGGGCGGTATCCGTAGAATAGTTTGTTGCAGGAGCTTGATCTCCCGCTCAAAGGGACAACTGGCAGGAATCAGTTTACAAATAAAACGAGCTAGTTTAGGATTACTGATTTCAATTGATTCTAGTTGGTGACGTACAAGATCGATCATGATAATTATGGTGAGCAGTTTGTATCGTTTCAGTTTTTAAATCAGAAATTTGCATCGGCAAGATGATTTGGTAAGGTTGAGAAGTTTACCCTTAATCTCAAAAATTATTTTTCCAAGACTATAACTACCAATTCTTTTGTATTTAGAGCAGTTGAGTTTATTTGGTCACAGACAACCGTTTGTTATCACTTGATTTATCCGATGTTGAGATGCAGCTTGTTTGATAATTTATGCTGCTTTAATGCTTTTGATGTGGCGATGAGGACGATGGGACTCACTAATCTGTAACTGACTCAGGGTACAGTGTCTTAAATGTTTGTCTAGCACCTGCAATACTGTCTCACCGTCGACTTTGGTTTTACTCAAAAAGTCTGAAGCTCCAACCATTTTCGCTCTCACTCGGTCAATCACACCATCGTTTCCTGTCAAAATCACCACAGGGGTATGACGAAAATGAGCAATGCGACGTAATTTTTCACAAACTTCATAGCCATTGGTATTGGGCATCATCAAGTCGAGAAAGATCAAATCTGGCTTAAGAGCTAATAATACGCTAAAAGCCCTTAATGGCTCGTTGATACCTACAAATCGATAGCCTTGAGCAGCGAGAAATTTTTCTAAAGAATTGCAGATTAACGGACTATCATCAACACAGGCAATCAAAGGTTGCTGGATGTTGGCGGAAGTCGATGTTACTAATAATGGGGCTGGTAAATCGGGAATATTAATCAGTTCGATTAATCCTGACTGGATATAAGGCTGTAAAAAACACGTAACCGTTAGGGGTTGCCGCTTCATCTCTAAAGCCACATCGCGCAAAGTTCTTTCCCCGTTCAGCGATCGCTTCAGCATCTCAAACACCGTAGCTGAAATACCTTGTTGAAGCTGATCTCGTTGCTTAATTACAGGTGCTTGGTTGGGGTTAAAGTTAGCTACTTGGGCTTGACGCCAGGCGAGCCGTTGTCGCTCAACCTCCGTCACCACTCGACTACCATCTAGCAAAACTATTGCCGTAGTTGTCGAGCAAACTTGCCTTAACTCATAGGTAATCTGAGTTGTTTGGGTAAGATCGAACCAAATTTCAATCAGAGTTGACCAAACAATTCTCGTTGCTTGTTCGCGAGTAATCCTACCTTGTTGAACCCAGGAACACAATAGCTGATATTGCCAACATCTATTGCTATTTTCAATTTTAATATCAGTTGCCTCTGACTCCCAAGTTGAGAAATCAATCTGAGTCTGAGGTAAGAAAGTTGTCAGGTTTCGATACCATTGTCTGATCGGGTGAGTTCCCCCAGTGGCATAAAAAACGTGACCTAAATGAAGATAGACAGTCCACTGGGTTTTACTGGCATTGGTCAACTTCAGTTGCCCGCTAAATCTTAACTGTTTTAGGTTGCCAATCAACTCAACCTGAGTTGATAAATTAAATTCTTTCATCGTTGGGTTTACTCCCGATTAATTACATGACTCAGAATTTCGGGAAACTAGATGATTAGATACACCATGAGTAAATGATGCATAATTGGTCAAATTCCGCTTAATTAAACAGATTTTATCGGTTGCAGTCTGACATTTATTTAGGGATAGCATCTCTACTTGTAAGGACTTCCACAATGCCTAAAGCGAGAAGCCCTCTGCCCTGGGGTAATTAGGCGGCCCTGGGTTCTGGCTGCACTACCTGTTGCTGATAACCAGTGGCTAATTGAGTATTAACATTGACAACTGCCCGATTTAAGTCCTTAAGGGGATAATCAGCTTGAATCAAGGGGAGTTGATCTGCTGCCGCCTGAGTGGTGATCAAAGCCCCCGCAGGAACGTATCTACCATCACCAATATCTACCCCCATCACTAAGGCTTTGGGTTCAATGACGCAATTTTTGCCCACTGTCGCTTTAAAGACCAAAGTTTGCATCCCGACAAAAGTATCTGCACCAATGCTGGCAGGACCATGTACTTGACATTGGTGTGCTAGAGAAACCCGCTCATCAATGAAGACTCCGTAAAATTTTCCTGCCACTTCTACTACCGACTCTTCAACTAACTCATCATGGTGATGGGTTTCTAAGGCATGGAGTACTACACAATCTTGAACATTTACGTCATTGCCCACCCAAATTGGTTGACCTTCGTCACCGCGAACTGAGGCTGCGGGAGCAACCATTACTCTATTCCCCAGATAAACATTGCCAATTACAGCAGCTAAAGGATGAACATAAGCGGAACGCTTAATTTCTGGAGTTGTTGCTTGGGCATTGAAAGAAGCACGAACATTGGCATGAATATTATTACTAGTTTTGGTGTGGTTAAAGGAAATAACATTACCCATTGAAAATACCTCTGGTGTTTAGCACTAGTTCAATCTTTAATCAGGCAGTAAGTAGGTAAATAATGTCAAAATAGGGTCAATTTCTTCGGCGTTTATTGCGGACTATTTTGTAATAGCTGAATGAGGACAATCGCTATCAGAATAAAAGCATTATTTAATGTAGAAGACTAAAGCCACTTGACTAGCTGTCATCTGCTCTGATTAGATTTGATCTGAGATTAACCCAAAGAAAGTAACAAACAAGGAACAAAAAAGTAACAAATAAGGTTAATTGAGATTTTGACTTTCTAGTAATTAAAAAATGATATTTATTGCGGGGACAATCGAGCGATCGCCCGATCAACCAAACTAGAAGATTTTTCTGGTTGAGAACTTCTAATTGTTAACTTACAGTCTTTTGCCTAAAGCGACCTGTATCCATTGTGCTGGATTTTGAATGATCAATTCTGCAATTGATTACTAGATCTCAATACAATTATGGTTCACGTAGTTGAAAATCCGCCTCTGTATTGTAGAAAAATTGAATACACTAAGTCAATTAAATAGTATATTGTCTTAATATAGAATCTAATGCATAATAAATATAGAGATAAAGATCTTAAACATTAAAACCAGGAGGTAAAAGCAGATGATTACTATTCGGCACAGAGATGCCAGAGGCTCCGCTAGCTTTGGTTGGCTAGATAGTAAACACACCTTTTCTTTCGGGAATTATTACGATCCTCAACACATGGGGTTTTCAGATCTGAGAGTAATCAACGAGGATCAGGTAAAGCCCGCACAGGGTTTTGGGACTCATGGACATCAGGATATGGAAATTGTTTCCTACGTGCTTTCAGGAGAGTTATCTCACAAAGATAGCATGGGCAACGGCTCGGTAATTCGCCCTGGGAATATCCAACGGATGTCTGCTGGCACGGGAGTTAGGCATAGTGAATTTAATGCTTCTCCTACTAATCCAGTTCATTTCTTCCAAATTTGGATTATGCCAGAAGAAAAAGGACTAGAACCTAGTTACGAAGAGAAAAACTTTACTCCAGAGCAAAAACAAGGGAAATTAAGGCTGGTAGGCTCGCGAGATGGACGAGATGGTTCAGTGACCATTCATCAAGACGTTAACCTCTACCTAGCATTGCTTAACAATGGCGATCGCCTTACCCATAAAATTGATGCCAATCGTCAAGTATGGCTTCAGGTTGCTCAAGGTACAGTTATTGTTAACGATCAGCTACTACAGGCTGGAGATGGTGCTGCAATAACTGACGAAACCGAAATTACGATCTCAGGAAATAAGCAAGACAGTGAAATTTTGCTGTTTGATTTAGCAAACTAGCAATAAAGTAGCCATTAAGCTGTCTTCCACGGTTTGATATTAGTCTCATCTAACCGCTCCAGAAATACTGTTTAAGGAATCGGCGCCAGTTCCTCTGGGCTTGACTGCTCAAAATTGGAAACAATTTCCTGGATCTGGGGAGTGTTCAAAAACTCGCGAGTATCTTCAATTAATTTTTCTCCCCAAAGATTGTCTCGCAAAAATTGAATATCTGCATAACGACTGTCCAACTCTAAAGCCGCCTTGCCCAATTTAATCCCTTGCTCAACGTTTCCTTGGGTAAATAGAGCCACGGCTAGAGCTAACTGCGGTTCTGCTTGTTCCCCGTCGACCTCTATTACTGATTCCCACCTAGCGATCGCTTCATTGCGATCGCCCTGTTCATACTCAACTAGACCAACATTATTTAATGCAGGCCAAAAGGTTGCTTCTTGAGCGAAGGCTTCTTCATAAGCATCAATTGCCTTATCAAACTCAGTCAGCTTGAGATAAGTGTTTCCTAAATCAAATAAAGCATCAGGTGATTTGTCTTCAATTTCTAATCCTGCCTCTAGCTTTTCTCTAGCTAATTCATAATTCCCTTGCTGAAAATAGGCGCCGCCTAATCGAAACAGAATCCCAGCTTGCTCTGGAGCCAAGTTTTCAGCTTTTTCTAATACCTTAATCCCTTCTTCTAATTTTTCCTGTTGAACATACAAACTGCCTAAAATAAACCAAACATCGTAATTCTCTGGAGCTAGTTGGGTAGCTAATTCTGCTCTTGGTAACGCCAATTCATATTGTTGAAACCGAATCAACTGCACAGCTTCTTGTAACAATTGTAATCCCTGCAATTCCAACTGTTCTGAATCCAGTTCGGGTATATAAGGCAATACTGCTTGAGCAATAGCAGGTAATGATGTACCAGAGATGCTAGCACAAGCGATCAAAGAAATTAACCAGTTTTTAGACACAACAACATCTCAATTGTAAAATAATTAATACTCACAAGTTACTGCATTGTCTTACTGAACGGCAAATTTTATTAGTCTTTTTCTGCTAAAAATAGCATTAGTACAGAATTTCATTATTTCATTTTCCTGAGCCGAGAACATGTCCAGTAAACTCAGGCTGCACTGCAACCTGACTGCTATATACTTTATTTACGCCCATCACCTGCATCGCAATGTTTTCCATACGTCTGAGAAGATTAGCATCGGTAATAGTTCCTGTTAAAATGATGGCATCATCCTCTTGTGCGACGTAGACTGTAGAAATATCTTTGAGTACGGGATCTTGTTCAAAGGCTTTAGCTACTCTCTGAGCGATTCCGTTGAGACTAAATTCTCCGTATAATCCGACTCTTTCCGTAGGAATAACGCTTAACTGAAGACTATTAGTTTTTTGATAAAGTCTAAACAAATAGATTCCGAATAAAGGTAAAGATATTAACCATAACAAAGAGATAAACCAGATATATTTGTTGTGACTAGAAATATTCTTCTTGATCTTGGGTAACTCTTGTTGATTACTGTCGATACTCTGACGCAACTTTGATATTTCTTCTTGCTGTTGGCGACAGGCAAGTTGCAGGCTAGAGATTGCCTTTTGTGGTTTAGTGGCAATAGGCATAACATTTGCAGCCTGTCTTGTAGAATATATCGGACTTTTGAGCTTGCTTAACACAACTCCCGAGTCAGTATAAACTAGTAACTTTTCTAATAATCCAGGGGCAATTTGAGTATAGCCTTTATGAATATTACGAATAGCTCCTGCCAGGTCTTGAGTTTCAATATTTTTTAGTAAATAACCTTTCGCTCCCATAGCTAGAGACTTGGTTATATATTCATCACTATCGTAAGAGGTATGAATTAATACTTTTGTTTCACTGTATCTGCTAGTAATTTGTTTCGTAGCGCTAGCTCCATCCAAACCAGGCATTTCCATATTCATGATTACAATATGTGGCTGGAGAGCCTCCACTTGTTCAATTGCAGCGATTCCATTATTGGCAGTGCCCACCACTTCTATATCGGCTTCAGGCTCTAAAGAAATTTTTAACGTTTCTCTGACCATTTTTTGATCGTCAACTAGCAATACACGAATCATATTTAAGATTTATTAAAAGAATACAAAATAAGATCACTAGAAACCTGGAACTAGCTCAGTGTTTTTTGGTACTAGTAATTACATATACATAATTACTTATGGTTCTTTTTTTCGTAAGATCCTTTACTGAATCTTTATGGTTTCATCAAGCTACAATAAGATGTAAGCTCAGTTATTTGTTCAAAGACATTCAAGTATACTGTTGTTAATCATAAATTGTTCTATTATTCTATGGCGGAGTCATCTGTAACCGTCAATTAACTTTGAGTTACTCTAGACTGGCGGCAAACTTCTTGATATCTACCCTTAAAATTCGCAGTTTATCAATATTAAATAAAGCTCAGAATAGATTGTAATAGTTTCATAGAGTTTTAGCTAATAAGTTCGTAGCTATCGCTTAAATCTATTAGCGTTCATTAATCAAATTTTTTAAAATACATACAACTTTTATCAAACTATTAATTAGAAGTAATTGATAGTGCCTTAAAACCCAATCCAAAAAACAAGTAAATACTTATTATTTATTCATTTTACTAATTATTTACTGTTATCCTTTGATATAGATAAAACACCAGCTTAGAATTAGATATTTTAAGCTATTTCAGATCAAATTATTTAAGCGAACTAGATACTTTTACTCTATTTAAAAACTATAACTGGTCAATTAATATATTTTATTAATTAAGTAGGTGGTCAAGATTATTTATAAGATACCAGGGCTAATTTTTTTTCTGACTCTATGTAAAGCCTCTTGTATTTAATTACATCTACCTACTTATCTTAATAACTTAGTTTACAGCTTCTGAATCTATGACCCAAGCTAAGGTATTAAATAGCAAAAAATATAATCATCTCGTTGAGCTACAAAACTAATGACTGAGGATAAATATGGATCGAAAAGCGAATAAAAAGCAAGACAAAGCTTTTTTGATTTTCAGAGATTAACTTTAATACTACTCAAAATGTCTCTATTAATTTATCAATATCCGATAAAATCATGAAAAAAGGACATAGAATATAACCTATGCCCTAAAATAAAAAGGGTTCAATTGAAAATGGAAATCTATACTGTAACAATTTCGTGTTTAAGATCTTTGAATTTACTTAATAGACGATCTGCCCAATATTTAACGTCATAAGTAGTAACAGTATGATACATTTTTGACATTCTTTCTTGTTGCTCTTCTTCTGACATAATTAGAGCTTGCTCGATCGCCCGATCCATACCCCCCAAAGAATAAGGGTTGGTTAAAATCGCCTCGGGTAATTCTACCGCTGCACCGACGAACTCAGATAATACTAATACTCCGTCTCTTCCTTCATGAGCTACGATATACTCTTTTGCCACTAGATTTAACCCATCTCTCAAGGGAGTTGTCCAGCAAATATCAGCAGCCTTATAGTAAGCTATTAGGTGTGGTAGCGGAATAGGCTGAGTAAATAGTCGGATTGGCATCCAGTCTAACTTACCATAGCGACCATTGATTTGACCTACGAGCTGCTCAATAGTGCTTTGCGCTGTTTTGTAGACTCTCATCCCAGGAGCAGGCTGAACACAGGTCATCACAAAACTAACCTTGCCATGTAAATCAGGACGGCGGTCTAGCAAGCGACCATAAGCTGCTAATTTCTCTTCATTTCCCTTCACGTAGTCAACTCGTCCAGCAGCGATAATTAATTTTTTCCCCCCCAGTTCTTCCTTGATCTGATAAAGTCTGTTTTTTGTTTCAGTCTTGTCTAAGATTGATTGAATAAATTGAGGATTGGTACCAACAGGAAAAGCATCAATATTAACTATTTGCCCTTGATAGCTCAACTGAGTGGTCATTTCAGGCTCAGCTAAAGCAATACCCACAGGGGTCATATGTCCGTCTACTGCTTCTTGCTTAAGTACCTTTACAGGTTTTAAACTACGGGCAACATTAACAAAATTTTCGGAGTAGCGAGGAACATGGAATCCAACAATATCACAGCTAAGTAGACTCTCTACAATTGCATCACGCCAAGGCAAAATGTTAAATACATCTACCGAAGGGAAAGGAGTATGATGAAAAAATGCAATTCGAGCATCGGGCTTGAGTTCTCGGATAAACTGTGGAGCAAGCCACAAATTGTAGTCATGAATCCAAATTAGTGCATCGTCTGCCGCTTCTTCGCATGCAGCCTTGGCAAACAGGCGATTGATGTTTTTAAAGTTTTCCCATTCTGCCGTTTCTGAGGTGAAATGATAAGGAAATGAATGCAGAATTGGCCAAAAAGCTTCTTTAGAAGTAATGTGATAGAACTGTTTAACCTGCTCGTCATCTAAGGGAATACGACGAACATTGTAGTTTGCTTCTCCTTCAATATTGACCCGTTCTTCAAAGCTATCTTTTTGAGTTTCATTTACCTGCTTCCAGGCAATCCAGGTGCCTTGATTAACATCCGCAAAGAAGCTTTTGAGAGTAGGAACAATGCCGTTGGGGCTTTTCTTCGGCACATAGTGTATCTTGCCGTCTTTGATTATCTCGTCATGGGGTTCGCGATGGTAAAGAATAACTAAAGATGATTTCATCATTATCTATTAATTGATTGCAGAATTATATAGTTAATAAAATGTGCGCTACCGAATTTTGAGCCAATATACCAATACATTATTTTTGGAGTAATTAGTTTGAATTTAGCCTGGTGATAATCTACATTAAGTGTTGTAACTGAATGCTTTTAGAATTAATTAATGGTGTTTATCTTTAGGACTACAAAACACAAAGGATACAGAGCATACTGGTCTTACCAGACACACAGCAGCTAAAATAAATGGCGAGCGCCATTGCTATTTGAAGTATTTGCTCAGCGCGATTTACTATAGTCGCTTCTACAGATATCAAGTATAAGGTATCTGCGATTACGGATTACGCTATTGCTTAACTGGCAAAATTATTAAACTAATACAATTTGGATCGTACACTAATTATTGCGCTGAACCAAAAAATAAAACAATTCAGATGATTTTGATCATCGCAAATTTGCATCCAAAATCCCTCTCACTCCAGGTTCATCTTTAACTATCAGGCGCTGAAGCGCTAACTATATATGTTTAACGCCAGCGAACCGTAGGAGAATAGCCAGAAATTTGCTCATCGGTTGTGATGTGGAGGCATCATGTTTAAGGAAGTTTAAAAACTTGAGATAAACAGTTGCCGTGTTGTCTCTCATCCATCAGAATGAACAAAGAGGAAAATGCCAACCATCCACAGTCAGAGAAAATTGCGTGAAAGTAGAAGTAGACACCTCAATTAGGTTAGTTCCAGAAGCTACAGGAAAATTATTAGCTTGGGCATCAGGATTAGAAAGTTCAACCAACACATATCTAGAACAAACTAAGGCACTTGCTCGTAAATTAGGAGCATATTATCGACCTGATGGGCTAACTGAAATCGGGTTCTGGGTACCAGGACTGATTAGAGATGTTTTGCATGAGCGAGAGATTTATTTAGAAGTTTTTACTCCCATAGAGCCAATTAATTGGCAAGAAAAAGAACAAAGTATTAAATTTAGACGCGATCGCTTGAACCTTGAGCAGCAAGGAGAGTATATCTGGGGAGTAGTTGCGGGAATGCAGCCAGGAACTAGAGAGCAAGCGGGTTCTTTTTACTGGTTGCGTTATATTGACCGTGCTGAGAAGTTACGCACCATTCGCGATCTGGTTCCTCACTCCCTGCCTTACGGTATTTTTGCTCCTGCGGAACTTTATGATATAGACAGTTTACAGGCTAATCGCACCGATTTAGAATATTTTGAACGAACCGCTCAGTCAAATAATTCTAAAATCAAAATTCCCCGCGTTAGAGATCCCAAAAATATCCTCCAAATTCATGTAGGAACCGCTTCAGCAGAAGGCACAATTGCTGGCTTAACCCGCATCTATCGCGAAATTGCCGCCAAAATCAAGCTAGATCAACCTCTCTCTCCTCAAGAAAAAAATTATATCGGTTATGATGCGCTCGAATTATTACCTACTGAACCCACAATTGAATATCGCGACGAATATAGTCCTGAAAGCGAATTTTTTGCCTTCATTACCAATGAAAGCGAGATAAAAGACAATACTGTCGAAATTGAACTGTTTAAGCCTAATACCCAAGATTGGGGTTATGACGTACCTATTTTGGGTTCTAGTACCACTAATCCAGCTTTGCTCGGTTCGTTGCGACCTGATGAGGTAGTAGATTTTATCGCTACGTTACACAATTTTCCCACTCACCCCATTCAGCTAATTTACGATCTGGTTTACGGACATGCTGATAACCAAAGTGAATTATTAATTGCTCGTGAATTCCTCAAGGGTCCTAATATGTATGGGCAGGATCTCAATCACCAGCTACCGATGGTGCGAGCAATTTTGTTGGAAATGCAGCGACGTAAGATTAATACTGGTGCCGACGGCATTCGCATTGATGGCGGTCAAGATTTTCGCTTTTTTAATCCCCTTTCAGGCAAAGTTGAACAGGATGATGCTTACCTACTAGAAATGAGCAATATTGTTCAGGAAATATGTGGACATAAACGACTTCTAGTTACCATTTTTGAAGATGGTCGTCCTTGGCCAGAAGAAGGCTGGGAAGAGAAATCTACCTATCGAGAGTTAATTGAATTAAAGCCAGAATCTTATCAATGGGGTCCGCTAATTTTTGCTCACAACACCCCTAGTCTGAAAGGATTCTGGTCTAAAAAGTGGTCACGGGTGATGGAAGTTATGACCATTGGCGATCACTGGATTACTGGATGTGGCAATCATGATACGGTAAGGCGGGGTAATCAAGTTGATTCTCAAGAGACAATTAATTGGCATTTGGGGAAAACTTTGCCTGACGTGCTACACAATGCTTACGATAATCCTGCGGTTACTCTGTGGGTGAATTGTTTTAGTCCTGGAATACCTATGGACTTTATTAATACCACCATGCATGCTCCTTGGCTTTTTTTCCGTAACACAGACGAACAGTATGGCGTCAAGGTCGTGTCAGAAGAAGTAGGTTTTTTAGATTGGCAAATCAATTCTGATTTGTATCGACAGTCTCATTGCTTTCCTCGCCTCAAAACTATTGGGTTTAAACAGTTAAAGCAGGTCAAGCAGTTTGGGACAGCTTTACATCATGCCATGATCCAGCAGGACTATAATTTGGCTGAAGTAGTAGAAGTTCTGCGTTGTTGTACCAATCCTGATACTCACTGTATTGACGACCTATTACCCTGTGTGGAATTGATGCGCGGGGGAATGGTACGTTTTCTTAAAAAACTTGACGAGGAACGTCTCAAAAGTTTTGCTTTGATGTTTATGGAAGATTGCTATCAGATTTGTAACGTTGCCAATTATGAATCCAAAGTTGATGGCTTGAAAGCTAAATTTAACTTAACTACCCGAGAGTTTCGCCATCTACATCCCTGGATAGCGCAAAATATGTCGTCAGAAGATACCTTTGATAAAGTCATGGTTGGCGAAAGCACTATTGTGTATGGTACGAGAACTAATTCACATCAGGATATAGCTCTAGTTGCCAATTTTGAAGGGGATACCGTCAAGCTCGATCTATCAGAAATTTTGGGGATCAAGGTAACAGAATGGGAGCTGGCGATCGCAACTCCCAATTTGGAAGTCAAAGATTTGTCTAAGTTAAGCTTGGGCAATAGTCAAGGTATTCTTTTAACTCGCTCTCAGAAATAATCTGGCGTTGTAAGACTTTAGACTTCTGGGACAAGTCATAATGAACGACCTTCGCAATGGGTTAAAAAGGTAAAAAATATTTGTGTACTATGTCATGCACAAGGTCTATTAAAATTGTGTAGTTTTATCTTAGTGGACGCAATCTTAGCTACTGTCGTTATTAGGAATTACTGCAAAATTGAACCTTATGAATAGTAATTGGGAACCATCTCGCATTGAAAATAAAATTGGAATTAATTTTAAATACGATCAAACCCTACGTTTAGCATTAATTCATCCTTCTTATGCCAAATTAGTCAATGAACCCGAAATCAATAATCAACGTCTGGAATTTCTGGGAGATGCTATTCTCAACTTAGTCGTGGTTGATTACATCTACGTAAACTTTTCTCATTTTCAGGTAGGAAAACAAAAAGCTTTACGAGATAAATTAACTGAATCGGACAGATTAACTAATCTCTGGTACGATTTGCAGTTGGGTGATGTTTATCCTTTCCTAGGTCTAAAAGAAGAACGCCATCGTTTAAGAGTTAAGCAAAGTAATCCTTTTGAGAAAGCTTTCAAAGCATTAGTAGGTGCGATTTATCTAGATCGTGGATTTTCGCAGACGCGAACTTGGCTTCAAAAACGACTAATCGTGCCATTACTCAAGCGTTATTTAAAACCAGAATTAGAACATTCTGTTACGGAGAAGCATATACAGTTTTTAGGCGAGACTTTGCTGCAAGCCGTCGCAATTGATTATTTATATCGTCATATTTTAATGGCAAATCCTAGTACTTTAAAATCTCTCACCAAAAAACTTACCGCTAAAGAAAGCCAGAACCAATATCTTAAGCTTGCGGATTCATATTGGCATGAGCAATTTAAGCAACAGATTAAACCAAAATCTTTTAAGCTTTTGTTAGCAGCAATTTATCTGCATTTGAACCAAGAAAACAGCAAAAGTAGCTTTCGTTTAACCAGCAGTTTTTTCCAAGAAACTTGTCTTGATGATGAAGAAATTATGCGTCAGGCGATCGCGCTTCTGTTGAAAGACGGTAAGCCTCAAAAATGGATTATTCATAAAATGATGGGTTATCCCAGTAATAAATACAATCAGGGTAGAGAAAAATATTATGAGCTGATTGGTAAATCAGAATAAATTAATCCTGAGTTTTTTACTGGCAGAGTTTTAATTTGGACAGATAATTTGGACAGAGCCTGAGCGCTATTTTAAGGAAGAGCAGCGGTAATCCCCACAGCCAATTGCTGCTTCTGTGTTGGCGACAGATGGATTGACTGTGCATTTAAGACGGTAGTCTCCTGTAAAAAATTGGCATCTTGTACAGGGGATTTGGTGCATTCTTCTGGCTTGAGCGATCGCCTCAAAAACAAAGCTAGTTAAACTCCAAGTGCATAGCCCTAAAATAGAACAAGCTCCAACTATCCGCAGTTGGAGCAACAATGGCTTTAAGAAGCTGGAGGAATGGAGAGCAAATTCAAACACTGAAAACTTTGATCAAAGAACTTTCACTATAAGCTCTTATTATGACATACATGAGTTTATCACATGCTTTTAAAGCATACTTAGATACGGCTCTTAATGATTTGAAATATTTGCGTGATCTGCTGCTTATTAAAAGTTTTCATTAACGCTAAGGCAGCACCTTGAGGATCTCTCGGAATGGTTACAGTTCCGCTAACGGCTCCTCCAGAAGTACCCCCAGCCGTAGCCGCTAATTGCTGTAGATTTCTGCTGGGAACAAGTTGCTGCACTTGACCAGTATGAAGATAATCCCCAGCTTGCTTAATTTCTTTGATAACTACCTGAGCAACGGTATTATAGGGATACTTTTTATTGGTAATTGCCTTTTGAGTGGTAGTAATCAACTGTTGCCAGTTGGCTTCATTAGGAGCAATTTCGAGTAAATTCTTACAGGATAGATGCAGTTTTTGTCTGCTTTCAGGGCTATCTGGTTGTTTAAACACCTGTAACATTTGTTTTAGAATTGTTGTCACCTGTTGACTCGCATTTTCTGGCTCAGATGTCCCACCAGTCAATAGTTGCTGCAAATACTGATCTAAAATGGCAAAATTAGATTCAGCCTGCTGTAGAATTTCGATCGCATCCCCATCGCTAAAATCAGCAGAATTTTCCAAACGTTCGATTAAATCTTGAAGATGATCGTAGCCATTAAGGAAGAGAGTTTCCAATTTTTGATCGACATCAACAGGATTATCTTTAAGAATTTTAAAGGAGTCTTCGAGGCGATGAGCAGTTTTCTGAATACTGGTATAGCCTAACATTGCAGCCCCACCTTTTACGGAGTGAGCAGCTCGAAACATTTCATTAACAGTCTCAGTATCCTGTACAGACGTAGCTAGCTGTAGAATACCTTGCTCTAAAGTTTGCAGATGTTCCTTTGCTTCTTCAATAAAATATCCGAGAATCCTCTGCTGATTAGCTGTATCCAAAGCTTGTATCCCCCGTTTCTTTAAACTTTGTAAAAGTGTATATATAAAGCAATATATAAAGACAAGTTTATCCCAGACTACTTAAATTGGGTAGTTGATTTTCAATATTCAATAAACAGGAATCGGCGTTTAACCAAAATGAGTTAATTCCTGCGTTCCTCGCGCCTTGATAATCTTCTCTTAGACTATCTCCAATATGCCAAGCTTGAGCAGCAGCAATTTTATGTTTGTTTAGAGCAATTTCAAAGATCTTTGATTCTGGTTTAGCAAATCCTACTAAGGAAGAGATCGTAACGCTAGTAAAAAACTGCGATAAATTCAACTCGTGTAAAATTCCGATTAAGCGAGAATCAAAATTAGAAATAATTCCGAGCTGAACTTCTAATTTTTGCCATTTTCTTAGGGTATTGATCGTGTCGGGAAAAACTGACCAAGGGTCTTTAGTTGCAAAATAAACATAGATTTCACTAAAGAATTCCGTAAAATCACTGAATTGATCAAGGTGACCAATCTGTAAAAAAGTTGATTCCACCACATTTTTCCACCAGGCAAATTCATGTTGCTTAATCAGAGAAAAATTGGTAGTAGTAAATGCTAAAGGGGGAGCCGATTTAAAGCTAGTGCTAAAAGCTTGTTCTAGTGTTTTGGCGTCAGCCTCAACACCGTATTTAAGTGCATATTGTCGGTATATTTCGCCTACGCTGCTTTTAAGCTTAAATAGAGTACCCATAGCATCAAAGAAGATCACCTTTGGTAAGGTATCTATCGATAATTCAGGCGATGTTTTAGGCATTGGTTACTTCAGAAAATTAACTTCAAAATATACACATCAATTAAGATTTGCTTGAATTAACTGACGACTTAATTTGGCTAAATTGTCGATTACAGGTTTATTTTGAGCCGAATGATTATTTAATAACTTGTTTTGATTTTGGGGAGATTGACGATCGCTTTGATATTGCTGCCAATAATCCTTGAGATTGATGGGAGCTGATATTTTAACAATTATTTGTCTCCGCCCTTTAAATTTTGGTCGATCAATTTGAAAGACTTCTCGTTCTAAACGGTCAATCGTATCAAAAAACCTTTCTGTGGTGGGTTTTTCTGCTACATAACCATCGTAAATAGCATCAAAGTTTAGCAATCGGACAGTAGTTAAATAAATATGCTGGTAATTGACTGTGGATGGTTGGTGGTTGTCGATGTCAGAAAAAGAGCGCACCGTTTCCTGAACCTTATAGACACGCTCTCGATCAGGTAACTGTATTAAGGGAGTTATCTCCAGCTTTTCTTCACAGTAATCCAGCATTCGCTGTTTTAGAACGCTAATCCGGTGATTGTAGTCAGTGGACGCTTCATTCAAGACTCGATACTCAGCTTCCAGATTAGATAATACCTTAATTCCGATCTGCCTCAGACGCTGATAAAAATCACGATTTTGAGGGGTTAAGGCTAAAGCGGTTTCTAAGCGGCTTAATGTCTGCTCAATCTGATTGTCTGTCGCGTCTGGATAAAGATATTTTAAAGTAACGGGAACCAAATAAAAATCAGGAACAATATTATTATTTTGGTTGACTAACTTATCTAAAGCTTTGAAAGAGAGTTCAAAAGCTCCCGCGCGGAAAGGCATCACCGTATCATTTTGATAGGAGCAACCACCTTCAGGAAAAATCACCAGTTTACACCGAGGCTGTTGCAGAATTTTTAAAGTCTGGATAATGCTCTGGCGATCGCCAACTCCGCGACGAATTGAATAAGCACCCACCTTCTGGATCAACTTACCAACCCAACCTCGAAAAGCTTCTAAAGCTACCACATAATTGAATAACTGTCCTATCCGTGCTGATAACAGGAATAAGGCAAAACCATCATCCAGGTTAGAATGATTGGGTAAATAAACCACTCTATAATCAGCGATCGCTTTTAATTTAGCAACTTCATCTTCATCAATTACCAGTCTAATTTTGTAGACAAAGTAAGCCACTAAGTAAAATATGCTCTGGATCACACGAACCAGCAGCGGATTTTGCTCTGGAGGGATAAATTTAGGCTCAGACATCGGGATAATTTCTTACCTTTCTAGTTGATACTTGCTTAGTACATGATGAGACTAAGATGATAGTAGCTCAACTATCGGTTGCGTAATCCAATTAAGACCCACGGTTAGCTGGTGTTTAAGAGTTGGTAGCCGATAAAGATAAATCAAGCGACGGGCAATATAAGCCATTGGACCATCCAATTTTAGACCCAGTCCATTGATGGTGGCGTTGTCTGTCCCCAAAGTCATCATTTCACCTAAAGGCTGATAACGAAACGATAGCAAAGGACGATTAGTAGCTGTCGCCCAGATGTTCCAGGCACAATAGTCAGACTGTTGAAATGCCACCTGAGCCGTTGCAGGAAGAGAATTACCATCACTGTCGTAGCTATTGGCGGCGTCACCTAAAGCAAAAATATCGTCTCGCCCCTTGACCAGTAACGTCGGTTCAATTTCTAATAGACCTTGAGAGTTTTGCTCCAGAGGAAGCTGATTAATCAACTCAGAAACGCGATTGCCTACCGTCCACAAAACCAAATCTACAGGAATAGTATCGCTTTGTCCTTTGTAAATCAGCGTAATGCTGTCGGCGGAGACGCTCTCGACGTCAGTTTCCAAATCTTGCCAAATTTGGCGTTTTTCTAGAGCTTTAACGGCAGTTTCCCGATTAAACTCGGCACTATCTTTCAGAATTTGCGTTCCCCGATCAATAATCCGAATTCTGCTTTTTGCTCCCAAACGATCTGCAAGTTTACAAGCTAGCTCTACTCCACTATAGCCTCCGCCAACTACGGCAATCCGAATTTTATCAGGGTCGGCTTCTTCGAGCAATCGTAACTTTTCCTGTAGACGATAAGCATCGTTTAATGAGCGAAATGGCAGAGCATGATCCCTGGCGCCGTTGACGCTATCTACAGGAGTTCTGCCACCAGTAGATAGCACTAATTGATCGTAGCCAATCGTAGCCTGATCATGAAGGATCACCTGTTTAGCTTCAAGATCAATTTCTGTGACGCTACCCTGATGAAAGACGATCCCTGTATTTGCTAATAGTTCGGCAAAAGGAGGAGCAATCTCCCAACTTTGCATCTCTTCCGTAATTAATTCATATAGAAGAGGTGAAAATAGAAAGCGATCGCTTTGATCGATCAGAGTAATTTCTGGTTTTGATTCACTTTTCCAAGGAAATTCCTCTAAACGCAGAGCAGTATAAAGACCGCCAAAGCCGCCACCTACAATACAAATTCGTGATTTTTCGCTCATAAAATTATCTATCTTGCACCAAGCTGGTGTCTTTTAGCCCAACTTACGATAATTTTAGCGGGTCTGCCCGATTTATGATTTACTATCGCTCTGGTAAGGGCGAACAACCCTTCGACCGTCTTAACTGATAAAAACAAATGACCAGGTGGAATAAATAAATATTGCCACAGCCAAAGCCGCTAATAAAGCTTCGATTATGTTGCCAATTAGTGAAGCAATCACAATTCCCGCACTGGCTTTTAATGCCTGTTGAGTTCGCTCAGAAGCATCAAGATTCCCCCGATAGAGATATTCACCGATAAATGCCCCGATCACAGCACCAAGTAACACACCAAATAAAGGTCCTCCTATGGGTAGGGCTGGCAATAAACCAACAAATCCCAAGACCATACCAGCGATCGCGCCATACTGACTCCATTTACTGGCTCCAGACTGTTTCGCTCCAAAATAAAGTGCTAAATATTCCACCACCGCACTCAAAATTAACACGGCAAAAATTATAATCATCGGCCATCCAATCCCAGCAAAGTCACTTACAATACTCCAAATCAAAATCGCGAATAGTATAATACTGCTTCCAGGTAGCCCAGGAATAATTGCGCCAACTACTCCCAATGCCATTAGTGCCAGAACTATCCAATAAATAGTAGTAATATCCATAGTCATTTATCATTAAACATTCATCATTTATTTAAAGACGACGACCAACAATTTGCGAAAAGCGGTCTTTACCTTCTCGAAGTTGATTCGGAACACCATTGGGATATTCTTGGTTGATAATGGCAACCAACTTTTCAATTCGATTGGCAGGATTAGGATGAGTACTCATGAACTCTGGTTGTCCTGCTGCACCACCTCTGGCAGAATTTAAAATTTCCATCAATTCCACGATGCCTACTGGGTTATATCCTGCATCAGTCATAAATTGAAAGCCCAAGTAGTCGCTTTCTAGTTCGTCATCCCTGCCATATTTAAGATTGACCATCTGATTGACTGCCTGAGCTAAGATTGCTGCCTGTCTGCCATTTCCTTGGCGATCGCTAGCGGCGATCCCCACTGCGTTGACCAAGGCACTACCTAACTGTTGTTTGGCTAAATGTTCGGCACCATGCCTGCCGATAACGTGACCCACCTCATGACCCAAAACTCCTGCTAATTGAGCTTCTGAATTTAATCTGCCCAGTAACGCCGCCGTAATAAATACTTGACCTCCTGGTAGAGCAAAGGCATTAACTGTCTGGGGATCGCGTAATAAATGAAACTCGAAAGGGTAAGGAGAGTTTTTAGCTGCCGAACTTTGTACAACCCGATTACCCACCTGATCTATGTAATCTTGCAATGCGCGATCAGGGTAAAGATTACCATGGCTCGCCGCCATCTTGGGTGCCGATTGCCGACCGATAACTATTTCTTGCTGGGGAGAAAGTTGAACCCTCTGTTTTTCCCCCGTAATTGGATTCTCACTGACGTTAGTGAAATAGTTAAACATGCCAAAGACAGCGAAGATCGCACCTATAGCTAAGCGTATTAGTAAGCGACTCACGTAATTAAAACTTGCTCCAATTAATTTATTGGCAGAATACTATCATGGGTTTAAATACTGACAGGTGTTTCTTTGCGCTTATTTAAGCAAAATTAATTGTTGTCATGGAGCATAATCTGACAATAACCGATTAATTTAGATATGTGTTCTTTGATATTTTTGATTCTCTTGAATTTAGTTTCCTGCTGGCGTGCTGAAGAGAAAAACAAAACATCTACAGATAATAATTGAAACTCTCGCTTGATTTCAGTTTGCACTGACCGCCATCGAGAACTTATTGCTGCTTCTAATTCCCAGTTGTCCAGTTGCAAAATCTGTTCTTCATACCAGCGCGAAATTTTCTGAAACCTCTGATTAACTAATGATTGTTCAATTTTGTGATCAGTTACGACTAGATAGTTGTTAAATTCAGTTAACAAAGTTAGAAAATGCTGATATGCTCGATCGTGTGATGCAGGCAACATTATTGAGTTAAGATAAGGTAATTATTAAAATAAAATTATGCTAAGTAAACTTGACTTTTGAGCTATTACTAAGGCTTAAAAGTCGATTATCATAGCTAATTTTTCATTCTTTAAGAAATACGTTAGTTTTTAACGTTGATCGCTAATTGAATACAGAATTAGTCATATATCTAAGATTATAGATATTTGCACCTACTTTAAAGCGGCTTTTGATTAAAGTTCAAAAGTACCTGAGTCTAGGTAGCTTAGATTTTAATTTCGCCCTACTTCACTAGCAGTCAGGCAAGCGCCTGACCTCTGACCTTCCACACTAACTTAATATTTTTTAGATCTATGACCGCGATCTCTATCATAGAAAGCAGTGCCAATGAAGTTATTCTTCCTCAATGGCTACAAGAATGTCTAATCAATCAGGAGTCAGGAGAGTCAGAATCTGACGAAACCTTGATCTGTCGCGCTTTTGATTTTGCTTATAAGCTACACCAGGGGCAAACTCGTAAGTCAGGAGAACAGTATATTGCTCATCCCATTGCCGTTGCTAGTCTCTTGCGTAGTCTTGGGGGCGATCGAATAACGATCGCCGCTGGTTTTTTGCATGACGTTGTTGAGGATACTGATGTAACGCCAGAGGAAATTGAGGAACTGTTTGGAGTTCAAGTACGGCTTTTGGTAGAAGGAGTAACCAAACTGTCTAAGTTTAATTTTTCCAGCACTACTGAGCGTCAGGCGGAAAATTTTCGCCGTATGTTCTTGGCAATGGCAACGGACATCAGGGTGATCGTAGTCAAGCTGGCGGATCGCCTACATAATATGCGTACTCTTGATCATTTAAGACCAGAAAAACAACGGCGTATAAGTCAGGAAACAAGAGAGATTTTTGCTCCCCTAGCAAATAGACTTGGTATTGGTCGCTTTAAATGGGAATTGGAAGATTTATGCTTTAAATATCTAGAACCAGAAGCCTACGAAGAAATCAAAGCTTTAATTGCAGAAAGAAGAGCAGATCGCGAGGCGAGAATTACTCAGGTTACAGAAACCTTGCGATCGCGTTTAGAGCATCAGAAAATCAACGTTGTCGAGTTAAAAGGTCGCCCCAAGCATCTTTACGGTATCTATCAGAAGATGCAGCGTCAACAGAAAGAATTTAGTCAAATCTATGATATTGCGGCTTTTAGAATTATTGTAGAAACCAATGAAGAATGCTATCGTGCCTTAGCGGTAGTACATGACGCTTTTAAACCAATTCCAGGTCGTTTTAAAGATTATATTGGTCTACCTAAGCCCAACCGCTATCAGTCTTTGCATACTACCGTAGTTGGCTCCAATGGTCGTCCCATTGAGATTCAGATTCGAACCATGGAAATGCACCACATTGCTGAATATGGAATTGCTGCCCATTGGAAATATAAAGAAACTGGTACTAGCGAAGTTAACTTGTCCTCTGATGATGATAAATTTACTTGGCTCAGGCAGCTTCTAGAATGGCAGAAGGATCTGAGTGACGCTCAAGAATATATGGAAAGCGTCAAGGATAATTTGTTTGAAGATGATGTGTATGTTTTTACTCCTGACGGCGATGTAATTGCTCTGGCTCAAGGTGCAACACCAGTAGACTTTGCCTATCGCATCCATAGTGAGATTGGTAATCATATGAAAGGAGCGAGGGTCAATGGACGCTGGTCTGTGTTATCCAAACCCCTGGAGAATGGAGATATTGTCGAGATTGTGACCCAAAAAAATAGCCATCCCAGTTTAGATTGGCTCAATTTTGTGGTTTCTCCTACGGCACGTAATCGAATTCGTCAATGGTATAAACTATCTCATCGCGACGAAAACATCTCCCGTGGCAAAGAGTTGCTGGAAAAAGCCCTAGGTAAAGATGGATTTGAATCTTTACTTAAATCGGAGCCGATGCAAATAGCTGCTCAACGCTGCAATTATCATTCCGTAGAGGATCTGCTAGCCGCTTTAGGGTATGGCGAGACAACTCAAAATCATGTCGTAAATCGGTTGCGAGATGTAGTCAAAGAATTACAGCCCATTGAAACCAAGATCGAGATTGAGGAAAACTTAGAAGTTCCTACACATCCGCATCCCCACAGCGATGGACAACTTGGCAGTGGGAAATCGCCTATTATTGGTGTTGAAGGCATGCTTCACCATCTTGCAGGTTGTTGTAAACCTTTACCTGGTGAGTCGATTATCGGGGTGGTAACTCTTAGCTCCCGAGGGATTTCAATTCATGGTCAAGACTGCCCTAATGTGGCTAAAGTCCCAGGGGAAAGAATTATTCCTGTGAGTTGGAATGATGGCAGTGAAGGTGGCAAACCTTTTACTTACCCTGTAGATATTCAAATTGAAGCAATGGATCGGGTTGGTGTTTTTAAAGATATTCTGGCAAGGTTAAGCGATCGCGGCATTAATGTTCGTAATGCAGGAGTTAAGACTAGCCGTAATAAACCAGCATTGATTTCCCTGAGCTTGGATATTAGGGATCGTCAACAGTTAGAATATGTTTTTCAACGAATTAAGAGCATGAGCGACATTCTGAATATTCGCCGCGTTATGAATGTGGGGGAGCATTAATTAATTATTAGCGGCTAAACAGCTTGATTGTAGCTTGTTCTAGTGCTTTTAAGCCAATTAGAGAACCTTTGATCAGTCTCATGGCTGCTCTGGGTTGTTTGAGCAAGGCGAACGCCATCGGTATAGTCTGGAGATTACCCTGAGGATCGACCACTTGACCAAGATCGGGTATATCTCCTGTCAAATCATCGCTTACAACTCGCACCATAGCTACCGATATTCCCTGTTTTTGCAGTTGGGTAGCATAATCATAACCTTCCATCTCGACAATACTGGCGGCATACTGCTGACTCAACTTCCGTTTTTCTGTTGCTTGAGCAATTATGTGATCGCTGGTCAAGCTAATAACTCCATCAACCGACAAGACATTTTTAATTTTGGTAGTCAATTCTAAATTAAGATCTACTTGATGGTTGAGCTGATTTAGACAACTGGCGATCACTACACTGTCTCCTGGGGAATATTTTTTACTAAGACTTCCGCACAAACCCATAAGCAAAACTTGTTTAGCTTTACTCAATTTAGCGGCACAACCAGCTAAAGTCTCTTGTAAAGCGCTAGTACCGATAGGAACACTAATAATTTCAATAGTATTTAAATCGCACTGTTGCAAGCCACGAATCACTGCCTGAAATTCTGCCCCTTGGGGCACGATAATAGTATCAATTGTCAGTGTTGGGTTAATCTTTGGGGTAGGTGTCATCAGGGTCTCCACTTTTCGCTTTTCGCTTCTGGCTTTAAGATATTGAGAGGATTAATGACCATTGGAATAATGGATACTCATTATCAGCAACAAATAGCCCCTGATAATTATTCAGATAATCAGTTTTACAAGCTAATTTTATTTCTACTCACTATTTATGTCTTTAATGGAACCCGATAACTCTCAGAGTAAAGCAGATTTATGGTATAAAATCAGAGAAAATGGAACAACTGTATTAATTGCTCTAGCTCTAGCCTTTGTAATTCGCGTATTTATTGCTGAACCTCGCTATATACCCTCTGAGTCAATGTCTCCTACCTTAGAAACAGGAGATCGCCTAGTGATCGAAAAAGTAGCATATAAATTTCATGACCCAGATAATGGAGATATTATCGTTTTCCATCCTCCAAAAAAGCTAAGGATTCTCGGCTATGAGTCAAATCAGGCATTTATCAAAAGAGCGATCGCCAAAGCTGGAGAAACAGTTGCGGTTAAGAATGGCATTGTATATGTCAATAACCAACCACTAGCTGAGAATTATATTGAGGCTCCCCCAGAATATGACTATCCCGAAATTATAGTACCTAAAGGCAAGCTGTTTGTGATGGGGGACAATCGTAATAATAGTAACGACTCGCACATCTGGGGTTTTTTACCAACAGAAAATGTTATCGGTCATGCCGTATTTCGTTTTTGGCCCCTAGAACGTATTGGAACAGTATAAATAACAATGACTGATGAGTGAATCACTGTTTACCAAACTGTCTTTGATAAACAATTTCTTCTTTACCAGATTCTAATTTGATATCAGAGCGAGGGTAAGCTACACACAAAAGCGCATAGCCTTCCGCTTGTAATTCTGGAGAAACTCCCATGCCTTCACTTTGTTCCACCTCTCCCGCCAGAATTTGGGCAGCACAAGTAGTACAAACACCAGCACTACATGAAAATGGCAGGTCAACACCAGCACGAGTCGCGGCATCCAAAATGGTTTCAGATTCTGAGACTTGAATAGTTTGTATTTTATCCTGATGGCTTATTTCAACGCTGTAGGTATTAGACATAAGTTCATAGAAAATTTTGTACTTGAATTTGATGAAATGTCACCACAAATAGGATTTTTCCTCTGTGTCAGTCCTCATATCAGGAGATTTATCTTACAAAAAACAGTAAGTCCTTAATTCGGAAGTAAAAATCTCAATCCGATCAACCGAGATTTTCTGTGACTAGATTTATTATCTTCTCATAATCTGATTTGTCGGCAATAGCTGAAGTGATCAGTCCTTGATAGAGATCAATTTGCTTGAAAAATTTCTCATGATCTCACCGAAAAATTAAAGTTTGTAGTGTATGCTTTTCGATAAGTCACATATCATTTGAGCCGTTTAACGGCAAAAATCACTGTGATCGTTGGTCAGCGTGAGGAGTAGCAGCGGATTTAAATGAATTTACGTCATAGGGCATTAGAAACCCTAAAACAAACTAGTAGGACATTTTACATTCCTATTGCCCGCCTACCAGGAGAGCTCCAGGATGCAGTAGCATCTGCTTACCTTTGTATGCGCGCAATCGATGAAATAGAAGATACTCCAGACCTTGATAATTGCACTAAAGCCAAGCTTTTACGGAGTATTAGTCTCAGAATGCAGGAAGTAACTGATATTGACACTTATACTCAAATAGGTTCGGATTTGGCAGCTTACAGTGATATCTTGCCAGAGGTTAGTTTGTGCATTGGAGACTGGGCTAGTCTTGCTCCAAAATCCATTGCTCCAAGAGTTTGTGATGCTACAGCAGCGATGGCAGACCGCATGGCCTATTGGGCAGAACAAAACTGGGAGATTGCGACCGAAGCTGATTTAGACCGTTACACTTTTAGTGTAGCGGGCGCAGTGGGTTTATTGCTATCAGATTTGTGGTCTTGGCACGATAACACCAAAACAGATCGTACCCAAGCGATCGCATTTGGTAGGGGTCTACAGGCTGTTAATATTGTGCGAAATCAGGTGGAAGACTCTCAACGGGGAGTCAGTTTTATCCCTGAGGGGTGGAGTAATCGCGATGTTCAAAATTATGCACGCAAGCAACTTAAGCAAGCCAAACTATATATTGAATCTTTGCCCAAAGGGAGTCCTGCTTTAGGTTTTTGCCAAATACCCTATGTACTAGCTAAAGGGACTTTGGATGCGATCGCTCTGGGTAAACCAAAGCTTAGTCGGCATGACGTTTTAAGCTTGGTCGAAAAAGTAACTAATGTTAAATCTGCATAGACTAGGGGGTAAAGACTAGAGATTGGGGATATTAAGAAACAAATAGTTCTCGAAGTCCCCATCGGCATCATCATCGTCAAGATTAGATGTCTAAATCGAACTAGCTGCTTCCTTAATTAGTCTTCGGGCGACGGTTTGGATACCAGTGTGTTCAAAAAAGTTAGTTGAGCCATCCAGAAATGCAGCTAAATAGTCTAGTTTGCCATCAGCTAGTTCGATAAACCCACCAAGTTTTGTAGACAGAGTTTCGGGGGTAATTCCCAGTTTTTGGCTAAAGTTATTCATCCAATCTGCTGTAGTGTTAAAGCTTTGATCGATAAATTCTGCTTTATTCTCGCTAGGAATTAATTCTCCCACTGCCTCGTAGGCTGGATTTGTCCGAAGATTATCTTTGGATTCAAAATCTTGCTTAATTTTGCCCACAAAATTCACTCCCAAAGGCAAAATACCATCAATACAGACTAAAGATGCCATCCTCAATAGAGCCTCATCTTGATAATTTTCTCGCAGCGCGGCAACAAACCTGGCGGGATCGAGAGTTAAACCGTTAAGCTTACAAAAAACAATTAGTTCGGCAACTAATTTAATTCTCAGGTCTACGCTTTGAATTGAATCAGCTTTTGGCGTTATCTTCTCTAAAAAAGGAATGAAACGAAAGGTATCGCCAATTTTATCTGCGATTGCAGCGGCAGCGATCGCCTGATCAGTATTATCCACAGTTCGATAGAGCCAAATGGCTGTTTGGTATCCCTGTTTTTTGTCCTCGTATAGAGATAAAGCACGTTCGCGAATCTTGGCTATATCTCTTGAGGTGGTAGCTCCTGTCACTGCGGTGATTGTATTGTCGAAGCCAACTAAATTTTCCCATTTCCCAGGGGTTAAGGTACTGATTGTTTTTAGTACTTTCACTGTAATGTTGTCTGTTGGTAAATTATCTACCAACTCAATAATTGATTGACTCATTAAAAGCAAATGGCGATGGGTTTTCAACCTTTAGGTTACAACGAGTGCCAAGTAAAACTCTCCCACAGTGACCTAGAATTTACAATAGCTCCATGATTAGTTATTCGTCTCCTCCTCCTATTCATGCGCAATCTTAAACTCGTGGCACAATAAAGAAGAGTAAAAAAAATTTAATAAACGTTAAGAAAAGGGATATGGTCGCAACACCTATTAAAACCCAACCAAGATTAAGTGTTCAAATAGCCGATCTTGGCTCCGATACGACAGCTATTCGCTCCCTCGATTGGGATCGCGATCGCTTCGATATTGAGTTTGGATTACAAAATGGCACCACATATAATTCATATTTGATTCGTGGGGAGAAAGCAGCATTAGTTGATACATCTCACGCTAAGTTTCGTCAGCTATATCTAGATGCTTTACAGGGTTTAATTGACCCTAAAGGGATTGATTATTTAATTATTAGTCATACTGAACCCGATCACAGCGGACTAGTTAAAGATTTTCTGGAACTTGCACCCCAAGCAACTATCGTTGCGGCAAAAATGGCAATCAAGTTCTTAGAAGATTTGGTTCACGAGCCTTTCAAGCAATTAATTGTGAAAAACGGCGATACAGTCGATCTGGGTCAAGGTCATGTAATTGAGTTTGTCAACGCGCCTAATTTACATTGGCCAGATACTATCTTTAGCTATGACCATAAGTCAAGCATTCTGTTTACCTGCGATGCCTTTGGGATGCATTATTGCTCTAGTGCTACCTATGACGAAGACTTGAAGGCGATTGAAAAAGATTATCGCTTTTATTACGATTGTCTCATGGGTCCCAATGCACGTTCAGTACTATCTGCCATGAAACGGATGGATAAGCTGGGAGAGATTAATCTAGTAGCGAATGGTCATGGACCTTTGTTACGCCATAATCTACAAGAATTACTTGAGCGTTATCGCAATTGGAGTAAAGCTCAAACCAAGGCAGAAAAGAGCGTTGCTCTATTTTATGTTGCTGATTATGGTTATAGCGATCGCCTTTCGCAAGCGATTGCCAAGGGGGTTACGAAAACTGGGGTTGAAGTAGAGATGGTGGATCTGCGATCGGCTGATAGTACTGAAGTCCACGAAATTGTTAATCGTTCTGTGGGAATTGTAGTGGGAATGCCTCCCTCCCAAGGAAAAAATAAAGAGGACATTGCAGCTAATTTAGGTACAGTCTTAGCGGCATCCAAAGAGAAGCAGATAATCGGCGTGTTTGAATCCTATGGTGATGATGATGAACCGATCGACCCATTATTAACAAAATTCCGTGAAGCAGGCTTAAAACCAGGATTCCCTGCCATCAAGATTAAAGATATCCCCTCCGAAGCTGATTATCAGATATGTGAGGAATCGGGTACTGATTTGGGACAACTCCTAACCCGTAAGGATCTGGTCAAGAAAATGAAATCCTTAGATAGCGATCTCGATAAAGCGATCGGTCGCTTAAGTGGAGGACTTTACATAATTACAGCAACCAAAGGCGATCTTAGTAGCGCAATGTTAGCTTCCTGGGTATCTCAAGCAAGTTTTGAACCACCTGGATTGACCATTGCCGTTGCTAAAGATCGGGCGATTGAGTCTTTAATGCAGGTAGGCGATCGCTTTGTGTTAAATATCTTAGAAGAAGGCAAGTATCAGGGTTTAATGAAACATTTTCTTAAGCGATTCAAACCTGGTGCGGATCGTTTTGCTGGAATTAATACGCAAACTGCTGCTAATGGTTCACCGATATTAACTGATGCCTTAGCTTATCTTGAATGCCAAGTATCTCGCCGTATGGAATGCAGCGATCACTGGCTTGTTTATAGTGAAGTTATTCTTGGTAGAGTATCCAATCCAGAAGGTTTAACGGCAGTCCATCATCGCAAGGTAGGAAATCATTATTGAGATTTCTTTAATTATTATGGTCGCGGTTGCAACCGCGACCTCATTTTTCGAGAGTTAAGGAATGTAGCTGTCCTAAATCATTTGTGAAAAAATACTATTGAATTCCTGCTACCTGAAGATAGCTTAGTTCGCAAATTAAAGAGGATTGCTATGGCTTTTGGGTCGGCTCATTATTGTCCCTACTCTAATAGACTCTATAAATAATTGATTTTGAGCAGTAATTAAAATCTTGATGTTAGTTAAAAACTAAATATCAATTAATCAAATCAATATTTCACTTGACATCCGTAACCATCGGGTTAGGCAATTAAGGACATTACCAATGGATTATCTGCGTATTATTTCAAGCAGCAGCATGGGACTGCGGTTTAGGAACTCTATACAATTGTCTACTACTTTGAGATGGCATGGGAAGATTGTAACTATTGTGAAAATCTTGTTGTACTTTATATGTCAAGCGGGGTGATACTTGGCGAACTATCTGTGCCAATAAACGATCTCCAGTAGTCTGAATTAAGCTATTCGATAACTTAGCGATAAATCGGGGAAATTCTACTTCAACTCTTAAATCCAATTCCCAATTAACCTCAGTGATAATAGATGGCATCACTCGCTGTTTAGAAAAGAAACCACTATTTTTATTGAGTGTCTGTGTCGAATCAATGAATCGCTCTTGCAACTTCATGGAAGCATTGTAAGCCACTTCGTATCCTGCATACTCGTCTTCTGGTAGAGGGATGGTGTGCATAAAATAAACTCTTTCAACAGGAGGTCTTAACACCACACCTATTTTAGGTTCAATCTCGTAGCCAAATGAGCCATATTTTCCAACCGTCAATAAGTAACCATTTTCAGTCAAAGGTTCAACCCTCATGGGTTCGGCACAGCGCTTAAACCAAATTTCATGAGCATTAAGATAATCTGCCACCAGATCAATATCGCTATGCATATCCATTTGCCCCCTAAAATTTACTTCAAAGGCATATTTTGTTTGGTGTTTAAGCAGATTGTTACTAGTAAGCTGCATAGATTCAGGTGAAGTAATTGTTGTAAAAGTATTTGATGAATGATTAGTATGTGAGGGCTGATTGATCAATTTAGACAGCATGTCGATTATTAAACTAGCGTTTTAGAGCTGAACCTAACTGTTAATATAATTACAATAAAGGTGTTAATAAATAGCAAAACATCTTTTCTTAAAAGTAGGTGTGATTAGGATTTGTATGAGAGGATTTGTTGCAGGAGCAACGGGCAAAACTGGCAGACTGATTGTCCAACAGTTAATAGATCAAGGTATTTCCGTAACGGCTTTGGTTAGAGATCTTGAGAAAGCTAAAGCCGTGTTGCCTGAAACGACCAAGTTAATCGTCGGTGACGTTCTTCAGGCTTCGAGTTTTAATTTTGCACTTGCCGATTGTAGCTTTTTAATTTGTGCAACTGGAGCGAGTCCTAGTTTGAACCCCTCAGGTCCATATAAAATTGATTATCAAGGAACGAGAACTTTAGTGGATTCTGCCAAAAATCAAGGTATAAAACACTTTGTTTTGGTGTCTTCTCTCTGCGTTTCTAAGTTTTTTCATCCTTTGAACTTGTTTTGGCTAGTTCTCTACTGGAAAAAACAAGCCGAGAAGTACATCCAGACTAGCGGCATTGAATACACAATTGTTAGACCTGGAGGTTTAAAAGATGAAGACAATTCCGATAATATTATTATGTCCAAAGCAGATACTCTTTTTGAGGGTAGTATTTCGCGCCCAAAAGTTGCACAGGTATGTGTCGCGGCATTATCACAATCGCCAGCTAAGTCCAAAATTGTGGAAATAGTTGCCGACCCAGGTGCAGCCAGCAAACCTTGGTCTCAGTTATTTACCGATGTCGCCTGAAGTGTGCCGCGTTGAAATGGCAAGCTATCTTATAAAAGTTTTGGTTATGCCTAGCAGCTTGTTTTTAGATGACCTGAAGAGCTGATTGTTGAAAGTTAGATATGGGCCAGTCATCATATCTAACTTAAAGGAAGTGCGGACTTGGCGCTATTGTCTCGTAATATAAGCAATAGTGTTGTTGGATTGTTCTGATTAACAAGTGCAGTTAAACACAGTAACAAGTTCTTTCTGTTCTAAGCAGAAGATAATCATTTCTTATTATTTTTTAGATACCAAGCAGATTTTTCAGGTAGATTTATAACTTTACACTATTCAAAGATGCAATTAACGGTTAAAGTCAAATTTTTTTTTATTTGGGTTGTTTAATCATTCTTCTCAACAGATTAAATCATTTCACCCAATTTAAATCAGTGGGCGATTGGCGTAATTTTGGGTCAGATTTAACTAAGTTAGTAAAGTATTGGCAGTCATCGCAACAGCATGCTGTGTCCCCTAGTACAGATATCTCTGGAAGTATCCATGGTACTCAAGCCTTAGTTGTGCGAGGAGGAGATCCCTATATTAGAGATTTAATGCGGACCATAACAGCTAGTGAGGCTAACGTTGCTCATCCATATAATGTAATCTACGGAGGAGAGCACGTTAATGACCTTAGTAGTCATCCTGGAGTTTGTATTCCTATTGTTAGTGGTCCTAATACTGGAAACTGTAGTACGGCAGCAGGACGTTATCAAATGTTGGATTTTACTTGGAGTGAGCAGGCTAAAAAGTATCATCCTAATCTGTCAGGAATCTGGCGTTGGAAAAATTATAGTTTTGAAGCTGAATATCAAGACATAGTGGTTCATAATTGGCTCAGTGATTCCCATGTCTGGGGAACAGATATTCCTCTGCTATTGCGACAAGGTAAAATAGACCATGTTTTGAAATTACTTTCTGGCACTTGGACAAGACTGGGCTATGGGATTGAAACTAACTTTATGAGCAGTTATTTGCGCCACATTTACCAAAATATGTTGGATGAAGAGCTGAGCTAAATCTCTATCTTGCTCAAGACTTTACGAAATATAATCACCAGCATAACATTAGATTTAGGAAAAATTCCAAATTGAGTCACTCAATATGAGTTGGGTTGATTCCCTCGATTAAATTCCTAGTTTAGAGTATCAACCAGTGATTAATGCTGCTCAATGTTCATAACCTTTTGATTTCACCAGATTTTTATTATTTGGCAAATAGAAATTTGTGGCAATTTAACTAAATTCTTTGATATTAAATCAAAAGAAATTAGTCTGCAATAAAATGAATTTTCATGTGTTATCACAGAATTGATTAATTTAAGTACAACTAAAATTAATGTACAAATCAACGTTGAGCAAATAAATGAAGTGTTTTTGATTACTTAAGGCTTAGAAGAAGTTAACTGTCCTCAAATATAAATCAATATCTTGTTCGAGAGTTATAATCAGAACCAAATTTAGAAAGCATTATTACTGTAAGCAATTTACCATGTATAACTAAAGTGAAAATTTATATTCCATTATTTTATTCGGAAAAAATCAAAAGACCTGGGCAAAAGTATTTTCTTTACCATATATTAGGCGAAGATTTTGCAATATTGTTATTGTCTTTTACTTTTTTTAGTTCTCATCCATTATCAAATGTCATCGGCTTATTCTTATTACAAATTGCTTTTTGGTGTATTTACGAAGTTGGTTATGTTGAAAATGACATCATTGGTGAAAAATTTGAGGATAAAGCAGTACTATCGTACAATTATGATTCCTACGAATATTCGTTTCGTTGGTGGCAGCCATGGATCTGGGCTTTTTGTTTATCAATCTTGGGTATTATTGTGCTCAGAGAAGACATATTTCTCAGCAGAAATCTGCTAGATTTGTCCTTAGCAGGCGAATTTCACCTAGAACAGATCCAACTATTTAGCGGATTTTTGTCATGGGTGGGGTTTCTATTAGCTTTAAGACTTCTATTTCATATTTACAATAATCTCAACAAGCAAAGTAGGGTATGGTTTTACCTATTATTGCAAAGTTTTCGTTACTGCGGCTATTTAGTTTTACTAACAACTAATATTGTTGGATTGATTTTCTTAGTTAGTAAAATTTTGACTCGCTCAATTCAGTATATATTATATCGATACATGGGGGGAAAAAATAGTGATTGGCCAATGGATTTTCCTCGCTATTTCTTTTGTCTGTTGATTTATCTATTATTGTTAGGTATTTTTACTATTAATAATCGAGATTTATCTTTAATATTAAATTATCAAGCACCTTTAATTGTTGTTTTTTGTTTACTTAGAGGAGCAAAAAACTTTCAAAAAGTATCGTCTCAATTTATCCATGTTCGTGAAGATGGCTCTAATCGGGTTACTTGAATAATGCTGAATTAATCCATCTGATGATTAAGGGATTTATTTCCTTAATGTCTATGATGCAGTTTACTGACTAAATCAGAAAAAGGTTGCCAATTATTTTCCTCACTAATTGATCGCCATACGGATTCAATTACAGGACGTAACAAAGCAGTTCGCGGATTATATTTTTTAAGACGATCGCCAATCTCATTCATCTTCTCAACTGGGAGAAGGTTAAGGCATTGATAATATAATTTACGCCAGTTATCTGTAATCTGTTGACTAAAAGGAGAATTTTCTAAAATCAAGCTGCTATGCGATCGCCAGCCATGATTGAACCCCTGAGCTAATTCAGCAAAGAAACCATGATAGCTAACCTCCGTGGCTCTGAGAAAGTCAATAGTAGCGGCAAGTAGATCTTGAGTGATATAACCTAAATTATCCTCAAAACCTAGTTTTTGCAGCATCAGTTGCCGATAATGTTGCTGATAATAATGATCAAATTGTGTCAAGTGAACCTCTAGTTGCGATCGCTCTGTTACCATTGCCAAAGGTAATTGCAGCAGTTCCAAATTAAACCTGCAAATATATGGTTGGTTACCGTAGCTATAGCGCTCTCCATAGTCAAAACTAGCAGCAGTAAAGCGGACGTCGTAATTAGGAATAAAGGCATAGGGACCATAATCAAAACTCTCCCCCGTAAGCGACATATTGTCAGTATTTAACACTCCATGACAGAAGCCAGCAGCCATCCACTGTGCAGCTAGCTGCCCTACCTTAGCAACCAATTCGCCATAAAATTGAATATATTTATGATCCGTATCTGGAATATGGGAATAGTATGTGTCAATGATGCTATCTAATAGCTTACTAATTAAATCAGGACGTTTTAAATAGTGGAGTCGTTCTAAAGTGCCGAAGCGAACATGAGACTCATTTAGCCTAACCATTACTGATGAGCGAGTTGGGGAGGGTTCATCACTTCGCCATAGAGATTCTCCAGTTTCAATTAAACTAAGACAGCGGGAAGTTTTAACCCCTAATTTATGAAGAGCTTCTGCAGCTAAAACTTCTCTGACTCCTCCCTTGAGAGTGAGCCTTCCATCTGCATTTCGCGAATAGGGAGTTCTCCCTGAGCCTTTCGTGCCCAGATCGTATAACTTGTTGTCTATACCTCGAATTTGACCATATAAAAACCCTCTACCATCTCCAAGAAAAGGGTTATAAGCCCCAAATTGATAGCCGTGATACCGTAATGCTAAAAATGGTCTTACACTGTGAAATCTACCAAAAGCATTAATAAAATCTTCATCCTGAACTGAGTCTGCATCGAAACCCAATAAGGTTAATATTTGATCGTTACGAAACCGCAGATGATGGGCTGGAAATTTAGCTGCCTCGACTATATCATAATAATCATTCCCTAAATTTTCTATGACAGGTTCGTATTTGAGGCGCAAAAAAGGATTAGGGCTGGGTTTCATAATTGTGAACAAGTCAAATCTTTAACATTAAATTAACCAAAGATAGCCTAATTCTAGTTTAGTTTAGAAACACAACTGAAGAAAATTAAAAGCAACAAGATTTTTATAAACTAGTTCTGCTTCGTTGTATGTTCACTTTAAGTTGATAATTAGGTCGTCTGAAAATTGAGCAATCACAATTTAATTGAAGCAAAATAATATATGACTTAATCTATTTTTTTATTGACTATTAAATCATCTCAAGTAAAAAATAAAATTAGATAAAAATAGAGGGGGTCTTAGCTTCGCGTCTTCATGGGTCAGCAAATTAGCACCATTATGCGGACTCTCATCTCTGCTATTCTAGCTCTAATTTCAAAGAGGGCATCAGACGTTGCAAATTTTTGAGCGATTTACTCTGCCAAGGGTTTTTTCTCGTACCAATAACAATCATCTGAATGTTTTTACGCTTACGTACGTTGATTACGAATTTTGATAGGATACTAATTCCTGAACTATTGAGAAAATTAAGTTCTCTAAGGTCGAGAATAATTTTCTCTGGTTCTTGTTGTGCTACATTATTGAGTAGTTTGAAGATTGAAGCGTATTCTGCACTACCGTTGAGCCGTAAAGAACCAGAGAAAACAATATTATGGGATTCCTCATCATATCTGACCTGGTAATTTTCGGTTTTAATCTCCATGATTATAAAAATAAATACTTTGATTTATTGAGTCAATGGGCTGATATTTTCTATTTCTGTTAAGACCAGATCGATTAATTCATCTCATCCAGCCATTTTAGCCTTGAAAAAATAAAAAGTTAAATTGCTAATTGTACCATCGTCGTCACAGCCATTTCGGTTGACTGAGTTGGGAGTGATTCAAATTTCCAGCCTAGTTTGGCGCCATAATCATGGAGCATGGTCAGCAAACCCAAGTTGGATGAAGCATGATTTTCTTCCAAGGCATTTTTTTCTAATTGAGCTAGATACATTTCTCCAGGATCGCCATTTAGCAATTTTTTGATTTGATACTGAAAATGCCGAGTTTGCTTGACAGTAATACTGTTAGTCAGTTGAAAAACGATAAACTTCGGATTTAAGTGGATTTGAATACTAATTGGAAATAATGATGCTTCCACACAGTATTTCATGCCATTTTCCAGAAGCTCATTTGCGATATAGCTTACGGCACTCTTAACTTCTACTTGTTTAGCTGTATCAGGTTGCTGATCATTGTTGCCCAGAAAAAAAGTGCTCAGATAATCAGCTAAAAAATCTGCTGATAAACAGTTGTTGCGCCATCTTTGACGCAGAGGCATAGAACCAGGAGAAAAGCTCAAGATGAGATATTCTTGACAGGAAGGTAAATTGTGGATGAAGTCGCCCAATGTCTGCTTAATAGCAATATTACTGGCACTCATTATGTTAAATATATTTAGTATGTTTATTTTGCTAATCTTCAGGTTTTTCCAAGCTATTTTCGTTTGAAAATAACTAAAGTAATATCGTCATATACTTCCTCCACCCCAATATACGATCGCCAATCTTGGATCACTGCTTGTCGAATTTCTTGGGCTGATAGTTGCCAATTGCGTTTTACCACTCTGCATAACTGCTCTAGACCGTAATGTACCCCCGCATGATTTTCTGCCTCGGTAATACCATCGGTATAAAGCACCACAACCTCTTTTGGCTCTAGAGGAATCTGTGCTTGAAAGACAAAATCGGCGATTGTTTCCTCTAAACCAATCGGGAATCCTAAATCTACAGTATCAATTCGCTCAATTATTCCCCCAGTCCGAACAATCAGCATTTCCTCATGCTGACCACTAATGCGGAGGGTGCCATCATAGTAATCAACTAATGATAAGGAAAGATTTTTGTCTGAATCCATGCGCTGAAGATTTTTGTAGATTGTGCGATTTAAGACCTCAAAAAATTGCTTGGGATTAGTTTCATTATTTTCAATTAGGGTGCGTACTGCAGTTTGTACCATTAACATTAAAACTCCACTCTCCAAACCATGTCCAGAAACATCTCCGATCCCAATGGTGATGCGTCCCTGATGTTGTAGAACATCGTAATAATCACCGCCAACTTCTGCCGCAGATTCACTAAAGCCTGCAATTTCTAGTGCTTTGATTTGATTAAGTTCTCTTTCCTTAGGCAGCAGCATTGTTTGTAAACGTTGGGTAATTTCCAACTCCGTAATAAGGCGAGTATTTTCAGCTTGAAGACAATTGTTTAACTTACGAATTTTTTGATTTGCTTGGGCTAATTTTCTAATGTGGGTTGATTCAAGATCTCTTAATCTTTTTTGTTCTAAACATGCTCCTAATCTCGCTTTTAACAAAGTTGAATTAAATGGTTTTGCAAGATAATCGGCAGCCCCCATTTCGATACATTTTACGACACTATCAATCTCATCTAAAGCCGAAATCATAATAGTGGGAATATGCTGCCAAGGACTTTCACGAATCCATTCTAGTACTTCATAACCATCGATCTCTGGCATAATAATGTCTAATAAAATCAAATCAAACGATCCAGTTTGAATCATTTGGATAGCTTGTTTACCATTTGAAGCTGTTGCCACTTGATAATTTTGCGCTTCGACCTGACGAGCTAGAAACTTACGATTGGTTACACTATCATCTACAATTAATACAGTATAGTTTAAACTTTCCCTTGATGATTTAGATTGAACTAAAGATAGGGGTTCGGCATCAACTAAAAAATTGGTTTCTTGGGGCTGAATCTCAATCAGTCCTTTTATTTCCTGTAAAAGTTTGTTAGCTGCAATATTGATTTTTTTAAGCTCAATAACAAAATCTTCTTCAATCAAGGCAATCAACTGTTGACAATTATTAATTACTAGTTGAGTGGGTTTTTCCAGCTCTTTTCTTAACTTGGCATTATTAATAGTTTGTGTTGTGTCCGAAGAACTATTTGTCAAGTTAATAGGAAGTAAGTAAGTATTAATTGAAGCTAGCAACTCTACTCCACATTCTCGAATTTGTAATAGCTCATTTAAATACTCGAAGTCAGAATCAATATCTTCAATCTCTTCAATAATAATTTCGCTGTAACCAATAATTGCATTAATTGGCATGCCTAATTCTTGGCGAAGAAGAGAAATATGAGGTAACTGTGATTTACTATCAATGGACATAAAATGAGCTATAAATGATAGTTGAACAGCATTGTGAATAGGCTGTAGTTTTTATTAATTGTCGAACAAGATAATTTCTGATTTAAAGGTCATGATTGTAAATCAGTTTTGGATACCTAAGTCCTTATGGAAAATTGGCAATTGAGATTGTCAAGCTTAATAAGTTGCTTACGGTCTTTAGCATTAAGAGCGGTACTTGAATAAATCTCAACAGCAAGAATCCTGATTTAGGATAATTCGCTTTGATTGAACATTATCTTGTTCACTTACTTATCTGGAGCATTCATGTTATGAATATTCTTTAAAAACCGTTTAACAAGAAACTTCTAATTTATATGATTCCCAAATTTAGGCAGAAAATAAGCATCATATGGTTGAGTTTTAAAAACATGATTTACTGCCAATGCTTAGAAACATCCAATTGGACAGCAGGTAGTAAAGCCATACCGAGATTATTAACTCATTGAATTACTTAATTACGTTTGCTATCAACAAGCTAAAGATTTAATTCACGAATAGTCTTAATCTATTATTTTGAGTTGATAAAGGATTACGATTGAATTACTTAGCTGTAAAAATTTTGACGCAACTGACGATTGGTTTTCTGGAGCTAGGTTCAGGTCTTAGAGGCAGTTGAGTTTTGATCTGAATCACACCATAGACCCCTTGAATCTATTAACTTATAAATATCTTGTAATAGATTGACTTATTTGGTTTAAGCTGTTTGTTCAAAATGTAGTCTCAGTTGATTAATGGTTATTTTTAATTGGCTCATTAAAATAAAAATATAAGTTAACTGAATAGTTTTAAGTTAAATGTTTTACGAAATTCAATTCAAACTAGGAACGTTGACTCAGTTAACAGAAGCTAGTTTAGTCTCTACCTCATCACCATCAATTGAAAATATTCGCAACGCAGCTATAATTTTTGATGAGTATAAGAACTGCTTATTTTTAAATAATGCCGCAGAACAAGTATTTAATGAACGTTCAGATATTTCATTAATTGGGGACTGGATTAGAGAACACGTTAAGTATCATCCAGAGCCATCGATGGTTGTTAAGCTTCAGGAAATACCGTTAAAGCTGGCTGCAATTGATCAATGGTCTATGCAAATTGAAATATTGGTTACTAAGCAAGATGTTTCAGATGAGTTTTGGCAGGAGTTGAATCAACATAAACTATTAGCAATTCGTGAACCTAAAATAAAACCAGTATATACCCGCAAAATTGAAATACACCCTGCACAATACTTGTCAAGCACTATAAGTTACGATCGCTTAACTGGGTTGCCAAATTATAATTTTTTGCTGGAAAATATTGAACAAGAAATAAATTTTTGTCAGTCGAGGATTGGTTATGAGTTCGTGATTCTCTTCGTCGATGTTAATCGTTTCAAGGTCATTAACAGTAGTTTGGGCAGAATATTAGGCGATCGCTTATTGATAGCCATCTCTGAAAGATTACAAACCTGTCTGCGCTCACAAGATTTGATTGCGCGCATGGGAAATGATGAATTTGCCATTTTACTTAGCAATGTCGAACAAATAAAATACGCAACTAATGTTGCTGAAAGAATTTATCGAGAACTGGGAATTCCCTTTAATTTGGGAGGATATGAAGTATTTATTGAAGCCAGTATCGGGATTGCTCTTGGCAGTAAAGAATATAAAAAACCAGAAGATTTATTGCGCGATGCTGAATTAGCTGTATCTGATGCCAAAAGACAAAATAAATTTCCCTATCAGATATTCAATCAATCGATGCGGGGAAAAGCTCTAACTCTACTTCAGTTAGAAAACGATTTAAGAAGAGCAATCAAACGTCAAGAGTTTATCCTTCATTACCAGCCAATTATTTCCCTGAGAAATAATAGAATCAAAGGGTTTGAAGTCTTAGTGCGTTGGCGACATCCAGAGAAGGGGACAATTTCTCCAGGGGAGTTTATTCCCTTGGCAGAAGATACTGGGTTGATCATTCCCCTGGGTTTTTGGGTACTTGAAGAAGCCTGCAAGCAAATGTACGCATGGCAAGTAAAGTTTGGCAGCTTACAAGATTGGAAAGTGAGTGTCAACATTTCGAGCAAACAATTGAGTCTCCCGAATTTTGTCACTCAAGTAAAACAAATCTTGGAAAATACTAAACTAGACCCCCACAATTTAAAATTAGAGATTACAGAAAGCTCTTTAGTAGAAGATACGAAGCATACGATCGCAATTTTAAAAGAGCTGAAATCTTTAGGAATCGAGTTTTCTTTAGATGATTTTGGGACAGGCTATTCATCCCTGAGTTATTTGCATCAGTTTCCATTTGACACCCTGAAAATTGATCGTTCTTTTGTCAATAGTGTGGGAGATAATATCGAGAAATTAGGAATTGTGCGAGCGATTGTAACTCTGGCACACAATCTGGGGATGGATACCATTGCTGAAGGAATTGAAACTGTAACC
The DNA here is from genome assembly GCA_039179675.1 of Cyanobacteria bacterium P01_G01_bin.67. Taxonomy (GTDB): domain Bacteria; phylum Cyanobacteriota; class Cyanobacteriia; order Cyanobacteriales; family Xenococcaceae; genus Waterburya. The sequence continues at coordinate 8,460 of JBCDEP010000010.1, read as the reverse complement.
CAGTTAGCTCAGTTAAAAGCTTTAAGATGTGAGTATGGTCAGGGTTTTTACCTCTCCAAACCATTAGACAAAGAAATTTTAGAAGATTTAATTGCTTCAGATTTAGTTGACCATCCAAAATTAGAGCTAGAAGATTATCGCTTTTTAATGGATGAGCAGATTGCCAAAGAGCAATTGATCTTTCAGATAGAACATCTTCGTCAAGAGTTAGCCGAATTAAAATTGGAAAAAGCTGATTTGGAAATTGTTCTAGACAATACTACAGAACATGCTGACTTGGTTGAGTCACAGCTACATAACGAAATTTGCGATCGCCAAAAGGCACAGGCTGCTCTAAGTTTGGCTAACAGAGAATTAGAAAAGCTTAGTGTACTTGATAGTTTGACTCAGGTGGCTAATCGTCGTCGTTTTGATGATTATTTAATTCAGGAGTGGCAAAGGCTTAAGCAGGAACAGGGAGATCTTTCACTAATACTTTGCGATATTGATTATTTCAAGTTATACAACGACACCTACGGTCATCCCATTGGAGATTACTGTTTACAACAGGTTGCTTTAGCAATTGAATGTATTATGGAATCAATCCCTGGGTTAGTTGCTCGCTATGGAGGAGAAGAATTTGGTATTATTTTGCCCCATGTTAATTCAGTCAAAGCATTGAAAATAGCGCAAAAAATTGCGGTTAACATTAATAAACTGCACGTCACCCATCAAAAGTCTTCAATTAGTGATTATGTAACTATAAGTTTGGGTGTACATAGTCTAATTCCTAATGCTGAATCTAGTCCTGAATTATTAATTGCTCTAGCTGATAAAGCACTTTATCAGGCAAAGGCGGAAGGACGAAATCGCGCTTGTTTATATGTTGAAGAACATGTATCAGAAATACAATGAATACCTGATTAATATATCAACCAAGTATTCACTACTCCTATTAATTTGCTTTAAATTGCTTGAGCTTAGATGTAGATGTTTTTGGCGCTGGTGCTTGCTTGGGTACTACCTGCATCTTAGAAAAGGTGGTAATGGCATAGTAGAGCTGTTCTGCAACTTTTTTGTTGGCAGTTTCATTGAGATGAATTGCATCAACAAAGCTAGGAGACGGATACTTATCAGTCAGTCGATATAAATCTACCGCCTTGATATTTTGAGGGAATGCTTGAGCCAAACTGAAAGCAGCCTGAGTAAATAGAGGATAATTCTCTCTAACCTGTTTGATATAGGTTCTGCCTAATTCAGTAGCAATTTCTCCTTCATTGTCAGTAAGTTGACTGGGATTACGTCCCGTAATTTCTGGCTGGATTGCTACCACTAGGGGAACACGAGCGGCTGCACTAAGATTGAGAATTTGCTTTTGATTTTCAATATATCTAGTAACTCTATTTTGTAGTTCTATTTTATCTGGAGGTAAATGCTGAACTAATTGAGAAGTTGTTTCATTGAGTAAAAAGTTGGCTTTGGGATCAGTTTTGGGTGAACTTAACCATTGATTTTGCGCTACTTTAGCTAAATAACTATTGTTTTTTAGTGGTGCAATTAGCTGTTGAAAATAGGTCTTAATACTGTTAGTATTACTCGCTAAATAGTTATCAGCTGGAGCTGAAACAGCCTGTTGATTGCTAGGTAGCATCAAGTCACTATAGCCATTCAAAATAACAATTAAATCTGGCTGATACTTCAGAATTTGCAGCGCAACCTGAGCTAGTTCATTTCCCGAAGCATAACCAGGAACAGCCGCATTGATTACGCGGTATTTTCCTGACTTGATCTTCGAGGGTTTGGCAAGATATTTTTGTTTCTTAGCTTTGTCGAAAGGCAGTAGATCGGGTTTATAGAGCTGTGGGGAAGAGCGCTGCTGTTGTAAACGTTGTTGGAGACGTTGTTCTAAATGGTTACTGATCGTGGCAGAATTGTTCGAGTTTCCATAGCCAAAAGAGGTTGAGCCACCCAGTAAGAAAATCCTAATTTCATCTTGAGGCTTTTTAAGTGGAACAGCCACCTCATCTCGAAATCCTTGTTCATTAATCTGCCAATATCTACTCTTTTGATTGGGAACCAGTTCATAACCAACTGCAATGGTATTTTGAACTAACAATCCATCCTGTTGTTCATCTGCGGCAACAGATTTAGGTTCGACAAAATTCAGTCGATAAAACTCAGACAGTTCGCTGGAAACTTCTGTTTGAGCAAACTGGTTTCTTTTTCCTGAAATATCAATAAAAATACGAGTTAATAATTCCAATACTATTAAAAAGAGTGCTGCCGAAGCGATCGCTCCTAACCAAGAAAAGCGACGACGAACTCGTCTGCGGTTAGTAAATATTCGTCGTTCTCTAACTTTAGACTTAAACATAAAAATTAGCGGCTGATTAGTTTCAGATTAATTATTGAGATAGGGCAGAATACAGAGGTTGAATCAGCTAAATATCAATCATATTTAACAGTAAGTTGCGATCAGCTATTGAGCGTCAGTCATAGTTAATAATTTCTTCTGCTTAATTTGGCTGGTTTTATTCTGCCCAATTTGACAAGCAAAATTTGGGTCGGAAGAGACTAGATAGCTAATTTGGCTTTGTCATTTTACTATGTCTAACTCTATGGTACATTTACGATCAAGTAGTTTTCCAGAGTCGTAACACCTCCTGAGAAGTACAATAGCCAAGGCAATTAGGTTAAAAGTAACAATATAGTAATCAATTAGGTTAATTATCTTCAGTTATTTATGAGCTATAAATTATTGTTTGTCTGCTTGGGTAATATTTGCCGCTCACCTTCAGCGGAAAATATTATGAATTATTTGGTAGAAGAGGCGGGTTTGACAGCCAAAATCACCTGCGATTCTGCTGGAACTTCTGGATATCATATCGGTGCCGCTCCAGATCGCCGCATGAACACCGCTGCAAAGAAGAAAGGTTTGGAATTACAGGGAAAATCTCGCAAATTAAAACCTGCTGACTTACAACATTTCGATCTAATTTTGGCTATGGATCGAGAAAATTACCAGGATATTTTGTACTTGGATCGGGAAGGTAAATACGAAGATAAAGTGATGCTGATCTGCGAATTTGCCGCTCAAAGACAAGATCGGGAAGTACCAGATCCTTATTATGGTGGACAGGATGGCTTTGATTATGTTATTGATTTGCTGTTTGATGCCTGTAGTGGCTTACTGGAGTATGTAGTCAACTCAACAGAGTATCAGGCTAAGACATAGATAGGTATTTACATATAGTAATTATTCTTCGAGAACTATCTTCGTTATTTATAAAACCCAATGAATCGATTCAACTTGACGATACTTAGACGATTTTGGTCGCTGGCAAAACAGTACTGGTTTGGAAATGAAAAAAAGGGAGCTTTAACCCTTCTCGCTTTACTGTTCATCTTGCTAGTAGCATACACTCAACTGAGCGTTTTGTTGAACGAACAGCGCGGTAATATTATTTCCACTCTATCTGACAAAAATGTTGATCAATTTCGCCAAACTATTCAGACTTTCTTTCTGATTTTAGTCATCTATGTCCCGCTGTTTGCTGGTTTTCGTTATATTCAGGGCATATTGGGTAACTATTGGCGCAAATGGTTGACCCACCAGTTTCTTGATCGCTATTTTAGTCAAAGAGCTTTTTATGAGTTGGGGAATTTTAACAATGATATTGATAATCCCGATCAAAGAATTGCCGAAGATATTAAAGGCTTTACCGTTGACTCTCTAAGCTTTTTACTGTCTTTGGTTAGCTCGTTCTTTCAGGTAATAGCATTTAGTGTTGCCCTGTGGCAAATTTCTCAGAGATTAGTCTATATTCTGATATTTTATTCTCTAATCGGTACCTTAGTTGTAGTCGGCGTATTCGGCAGAAAGCTAGTTAAAATCAATTTTACTCAAATTAAAAAAGAAGCTAATTTTCGTTTTGGTCTAGTCAGAATTAGAGAGAATTCTGAGTCAATCGCCTTTTACCAGGGAGAAAATCAAGAAAATCAAAATCTTAAGCGTAGATTTGGTGAGGCTTTTCGCAACTATAATTTATTAGTTCTGTGGCAAGAAATCTATTTGGGTTTATTTACTCATGCTTATGATTTCTTCCCCTATATTTTACCCGCATTAGTGATCGCCCCTCAAGTTCTCTCTGGAGAGCTAAAAGTTGGCAAAGTTACCGAAGCTGCTGGCGCTTTTGCGATTATTTTTCGGTCATTAAACTTTATTGTGGAACGTTTTCAATCATTGACTGCCTTTGCCGCCAGCGTTGATCGTTTATCAAGCCTTAAGAGTTATCTGGAACATCCTAAAGTAATTCTTGAACAAGATATTCTAGAATGTCCCACCATCAATACTGTCAGACAAAATAAACTGGCTTTAAAAAATCTAACTTTGCAAACTCCTAATTATCAAAGAACCTTGATCAGCAATTTATCAGCGGATCTGCCTCCTGGTGATGGACTGCTCATTATGGGTGCTAGCGGCTGTGGGAAAAGTTCTTTGCTCAGAGCGATCGCAGGATTATGGAATTCTGGAACTGGAACCATCTATCGTCCAGATCTCTCAGAAATTATTTTCCTCCCGCAAAAGCCTTATATGATTTTGGGTACATTACGACGACAACTAATCTATCCCCATGATGATTTTGAGATTTCCGAGCATCAACTTAATCATGCTCTGGAGGCGGTAAATTTAGCCGATTTGGCAGAGCGTTCTGGGGGATTTGAAGTCGAAAAAGACTGGGATGAAATCTTGTCTCTGGGAGAACAGCAAAGATTAGCCTTTGCTCGAATCTTAATCAATAAACCTCGTTATGTTGTTCTTGACGAAGCTACTAGTGCCCTAGATATTAAAAATGAGTCAAGTTTGTATCGATATCTAATAGATACTAATACTACCTTCATTAGCGTTGGTCATCGCCCTAGCTTAGTGAAATATCATCACTGGCTCTTAGAAATGCAGGAAGGAGAAAATTGGGAACTGAAACAAGCTAGTAAGTAGGCAAAACAAATTAACAGAATGTAGTGAATGTCTTGGATGACAAATTAAATTCTTCAACAGGCGATTGCCATTTATCTATAAAAATGCTGGGAAATTATTTAATTTTTTAAACAAGAAAATAATAGATTTTGATAGCTTGAAAAATTGTAAACTTAGTTTTAAGTAAAGCAAAAATTTTATCTACAATTATAAGTAACAATACATCAAGTTAATTAAAGGACTCAATCTGTTTAGTTTCGCTCATTGTCCGAATATTTTTGTATTTCTCATGTATTTCTCACTACCTTGGGAGTAAGAGAAGTTATGTAAATTTTGTTTGGGAATGGCAATTTTATGGTCTGCGTGAGTTTAAATTTCTGAAGCTCAATAGAAAGTGAGTTATACAGAAAATTTTTACATTTTATTTGATTCTCATTCCTAGTCTGTGCAAATTTATAGACATTTAAAGGATAGTTAATACCATGAAAAAATCTCATGAAAGACAAATCAAGCATTTTCGGGATATCTTGTTAACTGATTTAGACGTATTGGATGAATTAGACGATGAGATAGCTAAAAGTTTAACTGGCGGAGGTAAGTTCGTGAATCGGCAATTTCCGAGTTTGTCTGAGCAATTGCTAGTGTGCGCGATATTTATTAAGCCTAAACCTGGAGGCGAGTTTGGTGAATTAGCTTTGTGCATAGAATGTGCAACACCTGATGATCTGACCATTCCTTTTGATGATGAGGATGGCTAAATAGAAAAAGGTTTTCATTTGAAATCACCATAGAATAAATTTTTGCTAGCTTTTAATCTTGGACTGGTTAAACGATAAATCAGCCAAAAACTGTTGACGCTGAAATTGATAATCTCCGCCCAAAAAATCGATGATTCGCTCAGTATCTTCTAGAGCATTTTGTAAACAAGTTGATGCTCCAGGAGAAGGGGTAATATTAAAGATGATATTGTCACCAATAATTTTCGCTTCTCCCATTTCTAATTTCTTGGTGTTGAGATTAACTACTTGAGGTCTAACGCCGCCATATCTTTTGGCATAGGTAAGATCTGAGAGTTTGATCGAGGGAATTATTTTTTGAACTTCTTTGATAAAAAGCCTTTTGCCAACAAAAGGCAGATCGTATAGAAGATTAAGGATAATATATTTAAAAATTATGGGGTCAGATAGAATTTTGGCAAAACTGAGGATAGCTCTGAGGCTCAAGCCCGCAGTTTGAAAATACTCAACTATACTGCGGTAGTTATGACGCTCCAGCATTGGTAGTACTTTAGCCGTAGGACCAAACCGAGCGATCGCACTGTCATGAACTTCAGGATCGCCATGAATTGCCGCAAAGGGAAGCTTTTGCCGCTGTACAGTATAAACTTTGCCCTTAAGTACCCCAGGTGCAAAATAGAAGCTACCGGCGACGCTGAGCAGAGCATAATCTAGACCATAACCTAAGGATTTAGCAAATAAAAGACTATGGGCTCCTGCTGCCACTATAATTACTGGACTACGCAAAGTTTTAGATTGGGTTTCGATTTGATACAATTCATCGTATCTGGAGATCTGTTTAACTTTGGTATTGAACAGTAAGTCAATTTTTTCCTCAGAATTATCCAAAGCACGATCAACAAATGATTGAGCTAGACGCTTGAAGTCTATGGTGTATCCTTCATTGGTAAATAAAGCAATTAGCTCTTCGTCAGTATCTCTGTCTACAAAAACTTGAGGCTCTTTGGCGATAATTTCCTGTGGCTCTAATAGCCTGAGATCGGGAAACAGAGTTTTAAATTCTTGATAACGAGCTTTTAATTTATTTACCTGCTCTGTACCTACTCCCAGAACCATCTTGTGATACTTGGTGTAAATACTCTGCTGTCGATCTTTGGTCAGCAAATAATTTTTGACTAGGGTTGCCCCTGCGTTTACTTTCTCTGCCTTGGCTAAAGTATAGTTAGTTTCAATATCGCCGAAATGAAGGGTTTGACTATTACTACTGGTAAAAGAATTAATTAAAGCGACATCTGCTTCTTTTTCAATTAAGGCAATCCGCTTGACATTAGTATAGTTGCTCAGTGTATAGAGTAATGCTGTACCACAAACACCTCCACCGATGATGATAACTTCATAGTTACTGTTATCCATAACAAATTTAAGTTTGAGGGAGAAATATAGATAGTTGGTGTCAACTGCTCGTCTTGAAGTCAAGCTAGATTAAATTAACCACAGCTACATTTTAGCTTTGACTAGCATCTAGCCAGCCTGGGCAAACTCCCTGATTTCTTGATCATGTCAATTTAGAATTACTTCTTGACTATTCATTTGTGGTTAATGACTTGCGTTTAGCTGCTATGGACTTAGCCTCAATAAAAATGTTTTTGACTTCTGGATGCTGGTTGTTAATCGATCGCTCTAAGCGTTCTACGGCGATCGCCAATTCTGCGGTTTCTAAGTCATCAACAAATTTAATTTCCAGATTCAGCAAAACTTCTTGGGGACCAAAATGAAGAGTGAGAACTTTAATCACTCTCTCTACAGCAGGATCGTCGTTAGTAATTTGTTTGATACTAGCGACAGTTTCCGCATCGGCACCTTCTCCAATCAACAAACCTTTACTCTCCGCTGCTAGAAGTAAAGCTACTCCACACAAAATAATCCCGATTGCAATCGAAGCGACTCCATCTAGATAAACATTACCCCATATATGTCCACCTAGTACCCCAAGAAAAGCGATGATCAGACCAATTAGTGCCGCAGTATCTTCAAATAGGATTGTAAAAATTGTCGGATCTTTGCTGGCGCGAATTGCTGTCCAAAAACTAGCTTCATTTTTGCTGGCGAGAAACTCTTGCAAAGCCACATTCCAAGAATAACCCTCAAAAATCACCGCTAAGCCCAACACAATATAGTTCCAACGAGGATCGGTTAGGGGTTCAGGGTGTTTGACATGTTCAATGCCTTCATAGATGGACATGCCTCCACCAATGGCAAAAATAAACAAAGCTACAATCAAAGTCCAGAAATAAAGCTCTTGTCCATAGCCAAACGGGTGGCTGTCGTCCGCTGGTTTTTTGCTTTGTCTGATGCCTAGCAACAGTAATAGTTCATTGCCTGTATCAACTACTGAGTGAATGCCCTCTGAAAGCATCGCCGAACTCCCTGTAGCTGAAGCGGCAATAAATTTAATGACGGCGATCGCTCCGTTAGCAGCCATCGCGGCATAAATAGTCTTTTTAGCTGAACCTGACATAGATATTTAAATATTGCTTAAAAATATAGCTTGCAACTATGTTAAGCTGTCTCTCTGTGTAAGCGTAAAGTGACGTTTTGTAGTAAACAAAAAATTTGTTGGGTAACGTAAATTGTTATGTTTCGTAAGAATTTATCACTAGGTAGGTTTGATAAACTTGACATTGAAGTTTAATGGCTCATATTTTATGCAGCTATCAAACATCAGATAAGAGAAATACCACAAGTAATTTTCTTACTATTAGACTT
>JBCDEP010000226.1:0-7522 GCA_039179675.1 Cyanobacteria bacterium P01_G01_bin.67 | reverse complement strand
TTCTCAGTGACCTCAAGATTGGGCAATCGGGTCAAGCGTTTGTGATTGATCGCCAAGGTCAGCTGATTTCCAGTTCCACAGACGATCCATTGATGGTTGAGGAAGGGGATACCTTAAAAATAAATATTCACTTTATAAGTCATCTAGTAAATCGTCTAACTCATCTTGATCGAAATCCATTTGATTAAAATCTGATGGGGTATAACCTCCTGTATCTTTTGATAAACAGTGTTGAATTAACTTTTGCAACTTAACTAAATAAGTCTGGGTAATATTGTTCATTTCGACATCGGTATAATTAGAATTATCGTAAGTCCATTTAAATTTTAATTCTCCGTCGCGAATAATACTATCAATTTCGATCGCGCAACTTCTTTTATCTCTTAAACTTCGCATTTCTCCCGCAGATTTACTTATGGGATAGAATAAAGAGTCTTGAGTCAATATGTTATCTATTTGTCCTAAGTAATTAAATCTTATTTCAGCTTGAGAGAATTTATTTAATTCTGCTTCTCTTGCTAAATAACGCAAAATTCCGTAACCGATACCATTACTGGGAATTGCTCTTATTTGTTCCTTAATAGATTTGATATTAGTTGCTATTTCAGTATTAGATAAATTTAAAACTAGAGTGTAAATAGTAGTAAACCAACCTACCGTACGAGAGATATCTACATTTTCAATAATATCTTCTCTGCCGTGTCCTTCCAATTCGATTAGTAAGTTATTACTGTTATATATTTCTTGCCAAGTTTGAATTAATGCTGTGAGAAGAATATCGTTGATTTGGGTTTGATACGTCGATGGAACTTCTTGTAATAGTTGCTTGGTTTCTGTTGGTGATAATATAATGGTAATTGTTTTCGATTCTGATATTGTGCTGGGGACACTATATTCAACGTCAATACAGATATTTTTTTGTTGTAACCAATAATTTAGTTCGGGTTTCAAATGGACTTGTTGTAATTTCTCCGACCATTGTTTCCATGATGTAGTCTTAGGAGGTAATAATATTTCTCTACCTTGTTCTAATTGCTGATAAATATTTTGTAAATCTTCAATAATAATGCGCCAAGATACCCCATCAATAATTAAATGATGAGCAATAATTAATAATCTTTCTATTTGGCTATTCCCTGACTTAAACCAGACTATCTTAAATAATAGACCTGCTTCTAAATTAAAACTAGATTGCAATTTATTCATAATCCTTAGCTGTTCTAATTTGCGATCGCTTTCAGAGTAGTTAGCTAAATTGATCGCAATTAAAGGAATGTCGATATCTATATCTTGGTTAACTTGTTGCCAGCCTGTTTCTGTTTGTTGGAAAGATAATCTTAATGCATCGTGATGTTTTAATAACAATGTGATCGCGTCTCTTAATATATCCTCTTGTAATGGCTGCTTGACTTCTAACCAAATCGATTGATTCCAATGATGGACATCTAACAACTCTTGCTCAAAAAACCAATGTTGTATCGGAGTTAAAGGTACAATTCCTGTAACTATTCCTTGCTCTGCTTCTATTTTCTGATTATCTTGAGCTATTGCTGCTAATTCGCTAATAGTTTGATATTGAAATAAATTTTTAGGTGTTAACTGTATATCGACTTGACTAGCTTTAGCAATAACTTGAATTGCTAGAATAGAATCTCCTCCCAAGGTAAAGAAATTGTCTTTAATTCCTATTGCTTCAATATCTAATAACTCTTGCCAAATCTTAACTAATTTAGTTTCAGCTTCGGTATTAGCAGGAGTGAATTTCTCTTCTCCCCTACTGGTAAATTCAGGATCGGAAAATGATTTTCTGTCTATTTTACCATTAGGTATTAAGGGGAATTTATCCAAAACAATAAATGCAGCAGGAATCATATAATCGGGTAATCTTTCTGCTACAAATTGACGTAATTTGTTGGAAGTAGTGGAGTCAGAGGAGGTAGAGGAAGAGTTTGAGATAATATAGGCAATTAAATTGCGATCGCGATTAATAATAACGGCTGTTTCTACATCTGGATGAGTTGTTAATACTGTTTCTATTTCTCCTAATTCAATACGGAAACCCCTCAGTTTGATTTGATTATCAATTCTTCCTAAGTATTCAATTTCTCCACTGGGTAAGTATCGCGCTAAATCTCCCGTCTTGTAAAGCAGGGGGGCAGAGGGAGCAGAGGGAGCAGAGGAAGAAATGTTTAATGATAAATGTTCAATGTTCAATGAAAAAGGGTTGGGAATAAATTTTTCCGCAGTCAAGTCGCCGCGATTGTAATAGCCTCTGGCTAAACCAGCACCTGATAAATATAATTCCCCTGGGATGCTTATGGGTAAGGGTTGGAGGTATTTATCTAGGATATAAGTCTGAGTATTTGTGATCGCTTTTCCAATTGTAGGAGGTTGACTATCTTCTGGTTTGGTTAAGGTAAATGTGGAGTAAGTAGTATCTTCCGAAGGACCATAGAGATTGTAGACTTGTTTTATATGCTGCTGTTGGTATAGTTTATCTACCAAGTCTTTGGGTAAAGCTTCCCCCGCTAAGTTAACTGTATTGACGGTTTCGGGAATGGCATCGATTCTTAGTAATTCCCTAGCAGCCGAAGGCACTGTATTGATTAGGGTAATGGGGATAGAAGATTTTAAACTGGGCAACTCTAAAGCATTTTCCGCCAAAATAACTGCTCCACCAGTGGCTAGAGTGACGAAGATTTCAAATACTGATAAATCGAAACAAATAGAAGTAGAAGCTAATACTCCCGATAGTTGTGCCTTGGAAAAGGTGTCTTTTGCCCAATGACACAAAGTTACCGCGCTTTTATGGGTTATGGCTACGCCTTTAGGTTTTCCTGTCGAGCCAGAGGTGTAGATGATGTAAGCGAGGTTATTTGGTGTTGAAGGAAGGCGATCCCCTCCAACCCCCCTTGAAAAAGGGGAGAGATTACGTAGGGGCGAATACCATTCGCCCTCTTCTAAATTAAATACAGTAATATTTTGACGAGTAAAATTGGCAATGTATTCTGTTTCAGTTAATAAAATATTTAACTGAGTGTCTTCGAGGATATAATCTAGTCTCTGTTGAGGATATTGAGGATCGAGAGGAATATAGCAACCGCCAGCCTTGAGGATAGCTAGAAGTGCGATTATCATTTCTAAATTGCGATCGCACATTACCCCGATTTTGGTTTCTGCTTTAACTCCTAATGACTGTAAGTAGTTAGCTAATTCGTTAGCGCGGTTATTTAATTCTGTATAGGTTAACTGTTGCTGTTGGTAAATTAGAGCTATGGCATCGGGAGTTAATTCTGTTTGTCTTTCAAATAGTTGATGCAAACAAATGTCTTGAGGATAATCTACTTCGGTTTGATTGAATTCTTCTATTATTTGCTTTCTTTCTGCATCATCGAGATAGGCAATTTCTGATACGGGTTGGGTGGGGTTACTGGCAATAGAGTTTAATAAATTCTGGAAATGCTTCGTCAGGCGATCTATTGTTTCGGATTTGTATAAGGCACTGTTATATTCGATCGCCCCCTGAATTCCCTCTGTGGTTTCTGTCAGAAAGATCGTCATGTCGAATTTAGCGATAGGGGCGGTATCTCTAGGTAAGCTCTCCCATGTTAAATCTTCGACTTCTAGTTTTTGGTTGCTTTGGGTTTCCCAAGCTAGGAAGATCTGGAATAAAGGGCTGTAACTTAAAGATCGCTCTAATTCTAATTTATCTACCAACTGCTCGAAGGGTAAGTCTTGGTGGGAGTAAGCAGTTAAAGTATTTTCTCTAACTTGGGTTAATAATTCGCTAAAAATAGGATTATTGGCTAAATTTGCTCTTAAAGCCAGAGTGTTGGCGAATAATCCGATTAAATTTTCAAATTCTGCCCTTTCTCGATTAGCGATAGGCATTCCAATTACTAAATCGTCATTACCCGTATAACGATGCAACAGTAAATATAAAACAGACAGCACCGTCATAAATAAAGTAGCTTGGTGTTGATTACTAATTTGTTTGAGAGTCTTAGTTGTATTGTGATTTATTTTAAATCTAGTAATTTCTGCTGTCGGTGGCTCATTACTACGCCCATAATCTGTCGGAAAAGAGCTTACTGCTGGCGCATCTTGTAACTTGTCTTGCCAATAGTTTAACTGTCTGGCTAAGACATCTCCCTGTAAATATTCCCTCTGCCAAGCTACATAATCTAGGTATTGGATTGAATGGGTAAGATTGCCCCCTAAATCCCCCAATTCTGGGGGACTTTGAAATCTTGTTCCCCCCAAACTTGGGGGGCTAGGGGGGCTGAATGCTTTATAAAGCCCGACAATCTTCTTAACCAACACACCTAACGACCAACCATCAGCGATAATGTGATGTACGCTTAACAGTAAGATATTCTCTTCAGCACTAATTTGTAATAGCTTGACTCGCATCAAGGGAGATGTATCGATCGTAAAAGGCTGTCGTGCGTCTTCTGTTTTTAATTGCTGTATTCTTTTCTCTCTTTCCCCTTGTGATAACTCTCGCAGATCGATCGCCTGTAAGTTAATTACCGTATCGGGATTTATCTTTAACTGGGGTTTTCCGTCTACCGTGAGAAAGGCAGTCTGTAAGACTTCTTGATGCTTCACTAAAAGATTCAGACATTGTTGTAGCTTGGAAATATCTAAATTTCCCGTAACTTTAACCGCCGTAGAAATATTGTAAGCAGGATTATCTGGCTCAAGTTGATGCAAAAACCACTGTCTTTGTTGAGCGAAAGATAGCGGTAATTCTCCTTCCCTAGAAACTATTGCGATGTCGCAAGGTTTTTTTGCACTACTTTTTCCCTGGCTATCTATAACTCTTCCCAAGTCTCTAATAGTGGGATGCTCGAATAAACTGCGTAAAGACAATTCAATCGTAAAAACTTTCCTGACTTGGGATATGACTCGCGTTACCAATAAAGAATGCCCGCCCAATTCAAAGAAATTGGAGTCGATACTAATACTGTTGCGATTTAAAACATCTTGCCAAATTCCTAGTAAGGTTTCTTCTGTCTTGTTTTGAGGAAGAATTAAACTCTCGTTGCTGCTATCTTCAATAACATCGGGAAGTGGTAAAGCCTTGCGATCGATCTTGCCATTAGGAGTGAGGGGGAATGACTCAAGCTCAATAATATCCCCAGGAATCATGTATGTAGGAAGTTTTTGGGTTAGGTATTGACGTATTTGTGTTTGGGCGGAGGGAGCGGGGGAAGCAGGGAAAGCAGAGGGGGAGTGAAAGATAATATATGCGATTAAATTTTCTTGATGAGAAATAACTACAGCATTTTTTATTGAAGAGTTTTGAGTTAATACTGCTTCGATTTCTCCTAATTCAATACGAAATCCGCGAATTTTGACCTGATTATCGAATCTACCTAGATATTCTAGATTACCATCTGGTAATTGTTTAACGCGATCGCCTGTTTTATATAATCGTAGGGACGTTTCATGAAATGTCCCTACAAACGGATTTGGAATAAACCTCTCTGCGGTTAAATCTCCGCGATGCAAATATCCCCTGGCTAATCCCGCACCACCGATATACAATTCCCCTGGTATGCCTTTGGGTACTAAATTTAAGTGAGAATCTAAGATATAAAATTGAGTATTAGCAATGGGTTTACCGATAGATACAGTATTAGAATTACCTTTACTATATTTGTATACCGAAGACCAAATAGTTGTTTCTGTAGGACCATATAAATCGTAGATTTTCCAACAGCATGAGTCTAATTCTGCTGCTAAGTTTTCTGCTAATGCTTCACCACCACATAATATTTTTAAGTCCGACTTTCCTTGCCAATTGTTATCTAATAACATCCGCCATGTAGCGGGAGTTGCTTGCATTATAGTGATGTTATTTTCGGTTATAGTTTGACTCAAGCAATCGGCATCTATAACTGTATCTCTAGTTGCTAAAACTACAGTCGCACCAGTTATTAAAGGTAGATATATTTCTAGTGCTGCGATATCAAAAGAGATAGTAGTTACTGCTAATAATTTATCTGCTTCTCTTATTTCTAGCTGCTGTTGCATAGAATAAAGAAAGTTAAGCAAGTTATTATGTTGTACTGCTACTCCTTTTGGTTTTCCTGTAGAGCCAGAAGTATAAATAATGTATGCCAAATCTTGAGGGTAAATCTTTATATTTAAGTTATCTTTATTCTGTTTATTTATATTTTCTCTTTCTCGATCGAGATTTATTACGGAAAGCTTATTCTTTGCCGAAACATTAAAATTAACGTTATCTTGAGTAATTAAGAATGATATCTTCGCATCATCAATAATATAGTTAACTCTTTCATCGGGATAATTAGGATCGAGCGGTATATAGGCAGCACCAGTTTTTAATACTGCTAGTAGGGAAATAATTAAGTCACTATCTCTATTTAATAAAATTCCTACTAATTTATCGCGACATATACCAAGAGATTTTAAATAACGAGCTAATTGATTAACTCTTTGATTCAATTCTGAATAAGTCAAATCTTCATTATCAGTAACCAAAGCAATATTAAAACTTCTGCCCTCTGCCCTCTGCTCTCTGCCTTCTATTAGTTTGTGAACTAGATAATCCTGGGAATATTCAACTGTATTGAAATTGTTTAATAACTCTGCTGTTTCTGCGGTGCTTAAAATATCTATATTTGTTACTAGCTGTTCGGGATTGCTAGTAACTTCTGTTAATAAATTTTCAAAATGACTAATCAGGCGATCGATAGTTTCGGGTTTAAATAAATCGCTGTTATATTCAAAACTTCCTATCAAACCAGATTCGGTTTCATACATATCTAAACTAAGATCGAATCTAGCAGTTTGATTGTTGATAGGGAGATAGTTAATACTTAGGTTGGGTAGCTCCACTTTATCGGATTTAGTATTGTGGAGAACAAACATTACTTGAAATAAAGGATTATGGCTTAAGTTTCGTTCGGGCTGTAATTTTTCTACTAAATATTCATAGGGTAATTCTTGATGCTCGTATGCCGATAGTGCTGTTTCTTTTACTTGTTGGAGTAATTGTTTAAAAGTAAGCTGGGGATTAAATTTTGTCCGAAAAATGAGATTATTAACAAACAAGCCAATTAAATTACTAATTTCTTTTTTATCCCGATTAGCAACAGTCGAACCTACTAAAATATCTGCTTGTTCTGTATAGCGGTAAAGTAAGGTTTGTAACCCTGCCAACAAGGTCATAAATAAAGTAGTATTCTCTTTACTGGATAACTCTTGTAATGCTTGGGATAATTTTACAGGTAATGTAAAAGTTTTAGTTTTTCCTCTAAAGCTTTGTCGTTGAGGGCGAGGAAAGTCTGTAGGTAGATTAATTAAAGTGGGTGCGTCAACTAACTGTTGTTGCCAATAATCTAGTTGAGTCTGTAAATCATCTGACTCTAACCATTTACGTTGCCAGACAGCAAAGTCAACATATTGTAATTCTAGCTTGGGTAAAGGTGAGGAGATATTATTAATTTTAGTCTGATAAATAGTAGCAAGTTCTTTAATTAAAACTCGC
>JBCDEP010000183.1:0-11846 GCA_039179675.1 Cyanobacteria bacterium P01_G01_bin.67 | reverse complement strand
CACCTCAAATATAGATCCAAACAACATCGTAACATTTGAGCGTTGTGCAGTAACTGCATAAATCTAGACAAACCTTTTCAGATTTGCTCGTCTCTAATCCTTAACGGAGTCAAACTAGAGACGAGCAAATCTGAAAAGGTTTTTCTAGATTTATGCAGTTACTGCACAACGCTCAAATTTTACGATGTTGTTTGCATCTATATTTAATTTGAGTCTGATTAACGAGAGGATACTCAATCTCGACCTGAGTCACGGGTCAGTTTTTACTAACCTGTCGAAACCTTTACGGCCCCATGTAGATAGAAGTCCTGAGCATAAGCTTGGTTACTTCTGGAAGTTTAGCTAATTTTTGTTCAACTAAACCATATTCGTATTGTAGCTAACTTTTAACTTGATTGATCGCAAATTAAAAAGCCAAACATTACAAAACATTGAGTTCTATATTGTTAAATACTGTCAAAGGAATATTAGTTTTACAATTAATGTTTGACTAACTTACCAAGGTATACTCTATCTCTATAGAGCTATCATCCCTCAAATTTCAACAACTCGATTGGGCAAGCTGCCATATTCACAGCCTCCCTCTGGTTCAAGTTAGCAATCTACCCCTTTAAAATCTCTAGCTTTAAGTATAAATAATCTTATGTTTCCGATTAATCGTCCCCGTCGCCTGCGCTCGTCACCTCAACTACGCCGCATGGTGCAGGAAACGTTAGTTACCGCTAATGATCTCATTTATCCTCTGTTTGCAGTGCCAGGAACTTCGATAGCCAAAGAAGTTGTCTCCATGCCTGGAGTTTATCAGCTTTCAGTCGATAAGATTGTTGAAGAAGCCAAAGAAGTATTCGACTTAGGTATTCCCGCGGTAATTTTATTTGGAATTCCTGAAGACAAAGACGTTGAAGCCACTGGCGCTTGGCATGATTGTGGAATCGTGCAAAAAGCTGCCACCGCAATCAAAGAAGCTGTTCCTGAGCTGGTGGTAATTGCTGATACCTGTTTGTGTGAATATACTACTCACGGACATTGCGGTTACTTAGAAACAGGTGATTTAACAGGTCGAGTCCTCAACGATCCGACTTTGGAATTGCTTAAGAAAACTGCCGTTTCTCAAGCTAAAGCGGGTGCGGATATTATTGCTCCCTCGGGAATGATGGATGGTTTTGTCACTGCAATCAGAGCTGGTTTAGATGAAGCGGGTTTTGTCGATACGCCCATACTTTCTTACGCTGCAAAGTATGCTTCTGCTTACTATGGTCCTTTCCGTGATGCTGCGGAATCTGCACCCAGCTTTGGCGATCGCCGTACCTACCAAATGAACCCTGCCAACGGCACCGAAGCTCTCAAAGAAATAGCCTTGGACATTGCTGAAGGTGCTGATATGTTAATGGTTAAACCAGCACTCTCCTATATGGATATTATCTGGCGCGTCAAAGAAGCAACTAATTTGCCTGTGGCTGCTTATAATGTCTCGGGAGAATATTCGATGGTTAAGGCGGCGGCACTCAATGGCTGGATTGACGAGAAAAAAGTAACTCTCGAAACTTTAACTAGTTTTAAACGTGCTGGTGCTGATTTAATTTTGACTTATCATGCTAAGGATGCGGTGCGCTGGTTAGCTGAATAGCTAATGTCTCGGGCGTTTTATTGGCGTTTTATTATGGGATATTCTAGAAGATCGCCTGGTCTCATATTTGCTTGTAGAGAGGTGGAAATAACATAGATAAAGCAGTAATGGAGATAGAGAAGTATCCCCAACACCCCGCTACTCCTATCTCCCCATAACGCCCCTAGTTGAATCAGATTACAGCTCTAGAATGCTTATGTCACTTAAGATTCGTCATTACCTACCTCATGACTGCCAGGCGATCGCCGATATTTACAATGAGGCAATCTTGAAAGGTGGTATTACGATGGATTGTGAACCCTATTCTGCTCAGCATATAGCAGAGCTGGTGGACAAGTTTAATGACCGTGAAATAATTTTGCTTGCCGAGAT
Organism: Cyanobacteria bacterium P01_G01_bin.67; assembly: GCA_039179675.1. Taxonomy (GTDB): domain Bacteria; phylum Cyanobacteriota; class Cyanobacteriia; order Cyanobacteriales; family Xenococcaceae; genus Waterburya. The sequence continues at coordinate 9,847 of JBCDEP010000183.1, read as the reverse complement.
AGATAACGAGCAGGTGGGATGGGGAATTATTAAAAAATATAGCGATCGCCCTGGTTATCGCGTATGTTGTGAAACTTCAATCTATCTTAAATTTACCGAGACTAACAAAGGATATGGACAGACTTTACAAACTGCTCTTTTAAAACAGGTTAAGGAATTTGACTATTATCATGTCGTCGCCAAAATCCTAGCCGCTAATCAAGGGAGCATTAGGTTTCATCAAAAATTTGGCTTTGAATTAGTGGGGATTCAAAAAAAAATCGGTTTTTATGGGGGACAGTGGCATGATGTTGCAATTATGCAGCTTTTGCTTAATTAGCAATGATTCCAATGATTGCTTTCAGTACCAAGATGATCATCATCGCGACACCTTGATTAATCACTGAATTTTAACTAAATTTTTATTAAATCATGGATTTAATTCTAAACAATTTTCAAGCTTGGGCTTTGCAAAATCCTGGAAATATTCTGAGTAAGTTGTTGCTGCCCTTGATCAGTTTTGTTGAGGGACTGATTGGCAACAACCCTGTGTACCTTGATGCTAAACGGCAAGCCTTAGGGTTAAACTTTTGCTGTGCAGGAGAAGTCGTTCTGGGAGACTGGCAAACCTTGGAAACAACCCTGACCTCTCCCCAAGCTCGTACTTGGCGACTTGGAACCACCATCCTGAGTCAAGACCATGCTGCGGGGGTCGAGGACGGTGGTAGAAATGTTTTCCTGATTTCTCTTTCTGACGAAGCAGCAGGTGAGGGATCGGATCATCAAGCTTTCCGTAAATGCATGAATGATTATTTGATTAATGATGCAGCGAGGGAGCGACAACAAGATTCAGTGGCACAAAAGCTGCTGGAAAATCTCGCAGCTGATTATCTGGAACTGCCTCACGGAACTGGAGAGGCTTTTTTTAATGATGATCAACGAGGCTGGATGGGCTTTATGGTGCGATATCTCCACTATGTTCTTTTTGGGATCAATCCCGAGAGTGAAGATATTGCTGTTCTAACGGATTTACACTACACCCGAAAAGGAACACTACACTATTTTGCTGGTAGTAGCATTCTCGAAAAGCTTAATCTAGCAGGTTTTGGACAGATTCCCCAACTCATCGAGCAGGTAGCAACTATCTATGAAAATTCCCCTGCGCTAGCTAATTTCGTAGCCAATAATCCTGAATATAATCAGATGACTCGGCGTGAGCTAGTCAAACTGATGGTGTCAGTAATGAGTATTGCAGGGTTACAAGGTCCTCTACATCTAGGAAGAACGGCGATGGGCTTTCAATCCCTGCCCGCCTACAAAGGTCGCGAAACAGATCAAATCGATGTCATTGCTTACTGGGACACTCTAGATCTTGATGATCGCGAAGCAATCAAGCTATTTCTCTTGGAATGTGGTCGTCTATTTATGCCCGTGAGCGCCTCTCATCGAGTGGCGATCGAGTCATTTACGGTTAATATCGCTGGTAAAGAGAGAACTTTTCCTGCTGGGACAAAAATTTTAATTCCCATGCTGCTAGGAATGCTGAGTGAAGATTTTTGGGGTGCTACAGCCTATAGCTTCAATCCACAACGGGAGAATCTCTGCCCGTTCCACATGGGTTTTAATTCAGTCGGCGATCGCCATGCAGGGCGTATTTGTCCAGGGAAAGAGGTGGCATTAGAAATGTTAATTGATGTCATCAGCACAGTGGGCAAAGCTCGTCGAACACAAGAAGCTCAAGTCTGAGCAACATTATCGAACTCAAATTAGGTCTATTCATTTTCGACAACAATACAGGTTTCCTGAACTTTGGTCAGCATCTGGTCAAAGGTAGGAAGTTTCTGCCCATTGCGATCGACAATCTTTCGCAAAATATAGCCACCCATCGGAATTAGGCGAAAAAAGCCTCTATTTCTTCGATCCCAGGTACTGCCATTAACACTATTCTCTGTTTGGTTCATCTCAAATACAACAATCCACCGAGGTAAACGTAATCCGAGAACGGTAGGAATTGCATCTGCACGTCTGAGGGTATTATCTAGAAAGCGGATTTCATAAACCAGTTTAGTCAATTGAACTAGCTTCAGCAGTAAGCGACCACTATTTGAAGGATTAAACGTCCATTGCAACGGCGCAAAAACATCAATAAATAAAGTCAGGCTATCTGAGTCCCATTGGGCATTCATTGTAAAACAATCATCGGGAAGTTTATTCCCATCCATAAAGTAGATCCCTTGTAGGACATCTGGTAAATCTGTACCCTGTCCAGTAGGCATCCAAGTTTGAATTTCATCAAATCGCTTGGCTTCGATCCTGGTTTTAGCCTGAGTCATCTGCTTTGAATCTTGGTGAATCGAATAATTGACAGTTAGAGGCTCTAGATATTAGTACTTTGAGGAATTTTGCTAGGAAGTAAAAAGTTATAAAAAGTAGGTCTGATAGCATTTCGATCTTGAATAATTGTCTCAATTTCCCTCAACCGATTTTGAAAAGCCTCTAGGGGTTGCTGAACATCTTGATCGGTAAAGTAATCTGAATCTGGGTCATCTCTATTTTCATATCGACCTAGTTGTGTGTAGTAAACTGACCCCAAAGTATAGGTAATATTCATTTGAGCTTCAGCCTGTTCTAGCGGGGGTAACAAGTCAAAATAGTCTTGCATCGTTGCCCCAGTGGCAGAAGTCGGGGAGGGAAAATAGCCTGCAAAGGGCATGTTGGGACTATAGCTCATGTAGGTAGCTTGGGAAAAATTGACTGCTGCATGTTGAGCGCTGCAAGTAAAAATCAGTAATGTTATGGCATCAATTAGATATGATTTGGAATGAATGTCGTATCCTGCTGATGATTGAGATGTTTCCCCAAAGCCCGTCATCCGCCCTCCATTATTGGCGATTAAGCTCTGTACCCAATTTTGGAGTTCGGTGTCTTCAATTACATCTTGGTCATTTTGATAATAAATAGAAAGATAATCATCAACCCAATAATGAATAGCATCCCAAATCAACATGCCATCATCTCGATAAGGATAATCAGGCAATGTGGTTACATCATCTAGCCTGCGTTTCTCAAAGAATGTTGGCAACATGGAGTCATTAAAAGAAAGGGGATATCCTCTAACTCCTTGAACAGTAATTCGCAGCGACTCAGTTAGGGTAGCTCCAAAAGTGGCATCAACTATTCCTTCGGGGTTAATTAGACCAACAGTAGCCGCATCATTGATAAATAAAGTACCTTCAAAGTGAGGACGTAGCAAGATACCCAAAGGATGATTAGGAGCTAGTTCTCTGGCTGTGGCAATGATAAAAGGTTCAATTAGTAAGTGTGTTCGTCCCAAATGGGAAATTAGCTCATGATAGTTAGCGTCAGCGATTTGCACAATAGTTTTGGCAATTAACCAAGACCATTGCTGATCTCTGGGTGTTCCTAAAGGCGGCGGGGTGAAAATAGGATTTTCTGCGCTCGGATTTTGCTGACACTGAATAGCTACGGGAACTAAAGACCGAGGACAATTACCAGCTTGAGGAACCGCAAATAAAGCTAGGGGAGCGCAAAGATATTTGGTATATTCTGGCGGAAAGTTACCCGCTTCGACTCCATCAAATATTTGATAGTCAGCCAAATAAAGCCGTTGCTCTTGAATTGCTTGAGCTAGGGAATCCTCCTGACCCATTACAGCTTGGTATTGCTCATTAGAGACAGGAAAATTTGTTGGAAGCTGATCTCTGACTCCCTCAATAACTAATGGATTTGGTCCAGCAACTCGATGAGCTGCAAACACTCGATCCTCTTGAAAGCGATCGCTAATACTCGGGAGATAAATGATCTGAAAGAGATCTCGATAAGGTTTTAGGCTTTCGTCAATCTTGATAGTTGGTGGTTGAGCTTGTTGAACACTGATCTCGGGGGTAGTTATATTTTGGGTCGATACTTTTCTTCTTCTGTATAGCCATTGAAGTAGAGGTTTCGCTCTTTTTAGCAGCCAGAGCAAGAACCAAGTATTAGCAACATTATTGATAAATCTGTAAATCCAGGTTGTGATGCCATACAGGGTGAATTTAACTCCAGAACCCCCTGCTAAAAAATCTTCTAAAGATTGATTACCAAAGACTCTCAAGATTATGGAAATTGCGTCACGAACCCAGTCAGGCTTATCAAAAGGCTGCTCTCTATCTGGCAAATTCTTAACCATAGGAGTTCTTTGGTCATTATCCAGATTAGGGGGATAATAACTCCACTCATAATCCTGGCGTTGCTTTTCAAGCTGCTGGTTTCGGATTGCAGGATCATCGTTCTGCGGGAGTGACGGTTGCATCACAACTTGCTCCATAAATGAGTCGATTTTGGTTTAATTTTACCTGGCGTTAAACTGGGTTCAATAGCGAATGAATTAGCTCAATTTTAAGCGATCGGGCAACATCTATTTTTTTCGCAATAAATCTTCTCTATGCTCATTAAAGCGTGTAAAATCTTCATCAAATTTGATTTTTATGGTCGTTTCAGATAGAAACCATATAAAAAGATACTACTCTTCATTCCCCATTCCCCATTCCCCATTCCCCATTCCCTATTCCCTAAATTAAAGATAGCTTATGAGATACGGAAGTTACTATCTTGATCCTAAATTAAAAAAAAATGAAAGCTCTCAGGAATTTTCGAGATTATTCTCAGACTTTTTATAGTTTTCTTGCTTAGCCTTTAAAGAAGGTAAATTAATAAGGTGAGCTATATGACTAAAACAGTTGGATTAGCCAGTAAGGAATTATCTGTCAGTCGGCTTCCAGATAGTCTACAAAGTTTAATCTGGCTATTATCTCAAACAAGTTATCTCACATCTGAACGAGTTTATCAAAGTCTTTTGCAAGCCAATGTAACCCAGGCTGATTTGATGACCTGGGCTACTTTCGCCCATCCCGCTACCGATAGCTATGGTCGTCAACTAGTGCATGATGGGGGCTATTTTGAAATCATGGTTATGTCATGGCAACCAGGAGACATCAGTGCCATTCACGATCATGGACAAGCTCAATGGGGTGCAGTGCAATGTTTTGGTCATGGAATCCATACTGTTTATAGTTTGGTCAAGAGCAAATTGTCTACCGCAGCGGAAATGCCTTTATGTCCCAATCAGATCGTTAAGGTTAGTCACGATTTGATTCATCAAATGAGCAATTGTTCACAGGAGCATTTTCTGAGTCTTCATGTTTACGGTTGCTATGATCATCACGATATAATTACGGGTGATGCTCGTGTTTTTGATTTGCTCGAAGGTAAGATTCAGTATACTAATGGAGGAGTATTCTTCTGCTTACCCGAAGCAGAAATTTTGCGCCGAGGTCAAGTTATTACCGCAGATCCTCTGACTACCTGCCGCCATCATCGGCAGATGCGCGATCGCATTTTGAAAGTGCTAAGCAATTCCAATTCTAATTTGGCATACTGGCGGTCAATGCTAGCTAAGGTAGAAGGAGAATTAGAGACTTATCAAAGATTGATCGCCTGATAGGGTAGCAGGTTACTAAATTTGGTCATTTGTTGAAATAGCTCTCCCCCATTTTCTTGTCTGCATCTTAGGTAGAAAAAGAATTACCAGAATGAATGATCGAGATCGCTTTCTGTCTCAGAGTAATCCCAAGTTATTATTAGTTTTATCCAGGTTACTTGCTGCTGCCCGTCCTGCGATCTTAGCTTTTCTCATTACCCAAGGTTCTCGTTTAAGTGGGGGACATAATCTACCCATCTCTTTTTGCAATGTCCTTTTTGTCGGTAATCTCTGTTCAGCGATCGCCGTTTGCCTCTGCTTCAATTTTAAAACTATTTTTCAAGACCTAAAAACCTTAAACAACAAGATTTTACTCGGATTATTTGTTAATGGCTGTTTGGCTTCTTTACTATCAGCATTAATCTTTCTCGGTTTAAAATATACTTCAGTAACCAATTCTGTATTATTAGGTAGACTGGGTCCAGTGCTCTATGCGGTCAGTGGCACCCTTTTGTTAGGTAAGAAAATTAGCAAATTTGAACTTGCGGGGTTTTCCTTAATTGTGATCGGCATCGCCACCATCACCCTTAGAGAGAGCAATTTTCAATTAAATCAGGGTGATGTGTTAATCTTGCTGTCATCTGTAGTTTATACCTGCACAGCACTATTGGGAAAAGTAGCTTTAGCTGGTCAATGTAGCCTGCCAGTAGTTGTATTTACGCGTAATTTTGTTTCGGCAGTTGTCTTTTTTGTAATTGCCATCTTACTGTTCGGATTTTCACATTTCGGCGATACTTTTTCGGGCAGCCTCTGGATTGTCATGTCTGTTTATGGGCTGATTGTGGTCGTCTTCGCGCAATTATTGTGGTACAGCGCCTTAAAGCGGCTTGATTCTAAAACCGTTGGCGGCTTAACTTCTCTGACGCCTATTTTCGGTATTATGTATGCCTATTTTCTCAATGGAGAATCTCCCTCCAAAGTTCAGTTTAATGCTCTGATCGTCATTCTACTGGGTCTATTAATCTCTAATCTTGGCAACAAAAAACCTCCAAATGATGAGAATGACTTAAAAAAAATGTCCGAGATGGAATCTTGCGCTTCAGGTCATTAATCATAAATATATCAATTATGAGTAAGAACTTCTTAATTCTAAGTAATCCTCAACCTTACAGCGATCGCTTTGGTGATGTACCAAGTTTTTATCAACATTTAGCCAAAGAGCCGCGAATTAATCTGTTTCACCTCAATACACGTCAAGTTTTAGCCAGCAAATTTAATTCCACTAATGTTTGGGCAACGGCAGTCACAAATGATTTGACGTATGAGCAATTTCTGGCATTATCCGAACAACCCACAAACTCTTACTATTTTTCCCAATTTGATTTAGCTTTTTGTCGCTCCCTTAAGCCTTTTCCCCCAGGCTATCTAGATCGCTTAAGTATCTGGGAAAGGCAATTGCTGTTCGTTAATAGTCCTAGTCATAAAAAAGAGCAAATTAAGGCGGATTTTCTGCTGAAGGTAGCTCAAGATTGGATTGCAGAAACGATTGTGACTCAAGATCCACAAAAGGCATTGGCATTTTGGGAAAAACATCAAACTATCATCGCCAAACATGTAAATAGTTGTGGTGGTAGAGGGGTTTATAAAATCTGGTATGCAGATAATTTATTTCAGGTAGATAATCTCCTTCAGGGAGTTCATGCTTTTGCCGATTTTGCGGGAGTAATGAACTATTTAACTAACCATACTCAAACTCCAATTCAGCTGGTGCGCTACTTAAAACAGGTTAACCAAGGCGACAAGCGAATTGTGGTGGTTGATGGTGAAATTTATGGGGCATATATTAGACGTTCCAAAAGTGGACATTGGGTGAATAACGTTAGCGGAGATGGTGAATGTTGGTTAGCTGATATTACCGATGATGAGCGGGAAGCGATCGCTGATACCGTGGGAGCATATCAAACCCGGGGTTTATGTACACTAGGCTATGATTTTCTGCTGGATGATGATGGTGTATGGCGGATTAGTGAAATTAATGCAGGTAATATTGGTGGTTTTGCTCGATTGGAACAATTAACTCAAACTCCTGTGATGGCTCGCTTTGTCGATTGGTTAGTGGCGTTTGCAGAGAATCATCAAGTACAACCTTCAATCAACCCCTCCGTGATCAATTGCTAGACCGTAAATTATTGATTGTCCCACTGCTCTTATACTCCTCCTCTGTCGTTTGTTGAAAACTTTAGTAGCTAAAGATATAACAAGCACTTACCAACCCTAAAAGGGAGAGTGTCACCATCTAGAGTTTTTCCCATGATAGAATCCTTTTAATCATTATCTACTGGTCTCTAAAATAAGATAGAATCTTGAGCCGCAATTATGAATCTAAATTTCAAAGGAACAAGACTGTTGGTTTCTCACTATGAAGCTTGTGTCGAGTTTTATCAAAAAACTCTGGGATTTGAACTACTGTACCAAGATCAAAAAGGTGAAGAAGCAGATCTCAAGCTGGGGGAAACTACCTTGAATCTAATCAAAAGACAGTCGATGTCCAAGATCATTGGTTCAGCACCCAATCTAGACGATGATGTTTATATTGATGATGTGGCATTGATTTTTACGACCTTAGATCTTGACAAGACTTGCGAGCAGCTTAGCGCTAAAAACGTTGAGTTTATTACCAAGCCAGTATATCGTCCTGAGTGGGGGATTAAAACTATATATTTGCGTGATCCTGACCATAATCTGATCGGAATCTATCAATTAACTGACTCTGCATTTATGTAGATTATGTAAGGCGATCGCCTTACAAGCTTCACCCAGTTGGATCGGACTGCGATTAATTTTAAATCTTATAAGAATAGCTAGAAACAAGAAACGGAATCATAACAATTAGTTAGTTTGAGAAAAACATATTTGCAATTAACACTATCAAACTTAGTATTTCTCATAATTTTCCAGTTTTCAATACATGCTCCAGAAAGTTCCGCATTCCCCAAATCAGCAAGATCTAGATTTGTTTGTACTAATCTAGATTCAACTAAAATTCTATAGACTTCCGAAAGCCTGAGCCGTGAAAGGCGATCGCAATTGTCATTGCCTCACTCTAAGACATTTTTGAACGATATGCATAGCGGCTTGCATTACATGCGGCAAACTTTCGCCTTGGTGGCATTGAGGGTATCCCTTAGGACATCGGGTTTCCTTTTTTATTGATGGCAGTTGTTTTTCTGATTCCCATAGTTTCGACCACTGAAGATAAAAATTATCTACGCCTGTAAATATTTGTGTGATGTCTATTCTTGATGCCATCATATGACTATAAGAGATCCTCGAATTACGCTCATTTTGAGTTTACATCTCAGCCTTTCTTTCGCCCAAATTTTCGCTGAACTCACGTGGTTAAAAAGATTCTAATTCTGGTGACAAGTCTAGTTATATTTAGTGTTTTTCTGAATGCTGTTCTCCAGCAGAATGCCAAAAATCAAATTTTTTCAAAAGCGATTATGCTTATGGAAACAATTAACTCTGTTCGAGAATACACAATAACTCACGTCCGACCAGAATTAATTGATAAATTAGAAGTAAAGTTTTTACCAGAAATCATCCCCAACTTTGCGGCGCGCGAAACATTTGAAAACTTGCGCCAAAAATCTAATTTTCATGACTTTTTCTTGAAAGATGCAACCCTCAATCCTTTCAATCCTCGCGATCAAGCTAATAAATTTGAGACAGAGCTAATAATAAATTTTAAGAGACATGAAGAAATTCAAGAATTAAGCGGATTTCGTTCTACTCTCAACGGAGACTTTTTTTATCTTGCTCGTCCCATCAGGGTTCAGGAGCCGAGCTGTCTTGAGTGTCACAGTGAGCCAAGTGCTGCACCCCCAAGCCTGGTTGAGCGCTACGGAAGCGTCAATGGATTTGGATGGAAACTCAACGAAATTGTCGGCGCTCAGATTATTTCGCTCCCAGTTAATCAAGTTATCGAAGAGGCTCACCAATTGTTTTTCCTGATCATGGGGATTGTTTCTTTTCTTTTCCTTACCGTCATCTGTATAAATGTAAAACAGTAATCAAGAATGATGTCATATTTGATCATTTTTTAAGCCATTGCTTTAGCCATTGCTGGTAAAGACTTGCGTAGAATTCCTGACAACATCACTAAATGTAGATATTTAAAGCATTTACTCCCTTCCCACTAAAAGATTAAGCAACAAGTGAGAAAATGAAATTGAGTGTCTTTTGAACGTGTCGAGCCGAGAGAAACTGATTAGAATCTAAGAACTGAAACAACTTTTGCTCAATCTGTTCGAGTGTTGTCCCCATCGGTAGATGATGCAGGAATTTTAAGCGTGCCAAATGAATTACATACTCAACTAGATTCAACTT
>JBCDEP010000258.1:0-4717 GCA_039179675.1 Cyanobacteria bacterium P01_G01_bin.67 | reverse complement strand
TATATCCAGATATCAATTGAGAAATTAGAGGATTCTAAAGCAAGCTAGATTTATTTCTATAAAGATTGCTCAGAGCCAATGTCAATATTCATTTAGAACGTGATCGCGACTCAAAAATTTAAACACTTATTTTTATGTGTATTCAACTTAAAGAGGTAACTAAAAAAAATTGGATTGATTGCATTAAGCTCTCGCTACATCCCGAACAGAAAAAAAATGTAGCTCCTAATGTTGATTCAATTGCTGAATCTAAGTTTAATCCAGATAATCAGTTAAGAGCGATTTACAAAGAAGATAAAATCATTGGCTTTTTAGCTTTTTGTGTAGAGAATGACCCACCAGATCCAGAACTTTATTGGATATTTAGATTCATGATTGACAAAAATTTTCAAGGTAAAGGTTATGGAACGAAGGCTTTAAAACTGGTAATTGAAGAAATTAAAGAATTGGGTGCTAAACGAATTCAGACAATGCATAAACCTAAAAATGAAGTGGCGGGCAAACTATATCAAAAATTAGGTTTTTCTTATATTGGTAGTCTCGAAGATGGAGATTTACTGATAGAAATGATCATTAACAATTAACAATCAACCATTAACAAATTATGATTATCGACGACCAATTTTACGATGTAATTATTGTTGGCACTGGTGCAGGAGGTGGTACGCTGGCTCGCAAATTAGCCGAGACTGGCAAGAAGATTTTGGTATTAGAACAAGGAGAGTTCACCGAGAAAGAAAGCTCTCAATTAGTCGAAGACGAATTATTTAAAAAGGAAGATTATCACGCCCCAGAACAGTGGTACGATCGCGAAGGCGAGCCATTTTTTCCTCAAGCTAAGTACTGTGTAGGTGGGAATACCAAAATCTATAGTGGGGCATTATTACGGCTGCGGGAAAAAGATTTTGAACAGGTACAGCATCAGGAAGGGATTTCTCCAGCCTGGGGTTTGAAGTATGAGGATTTTGAACCCTATTACACCGCAGCAGAAAAACTCTATCAGGCACACGGTAAAGCTGGTGACGATCCGACAGAACCCCCTCGCAGTGAAGATTTTCCTCTGCCGCCAGTAGATAGAATACCACAGATTACAGAATTAGGCGATCGCTTATCTAAACACGGACTCCACCCTGCATATCTCCCGATTGGTATTGGTGATGAAGGACGTACCGATTCGGAAGACACGGGGGTAAGTCCCGCTATGCGTGCGGGAGGAGATATAACCTTAAAAACTGGGGCAAAAGTAGTTGCCTTACATACTAATCCTGCGGGAACAGAAGTAAAAGGGGTTCAGGCGGGGGTAAATGGGCAATCATATTTATTTATGGGTCAGATTGTCGTTCTTTCCTGTGGAGCAATTAATTCTGCGGCTTTACTATTGCGATCGGCTAATGCCAAACATCCCAAGGGGTTAGCCAATAGTTCCGATCTCGTGGGACGCAATTTGATGAAGCACCTGATGACAGTGATTCTTCAGCAGTCTCCTCAGCCTAATTCGGGCTTATTTCAGCGCAGTATGTATATTAACGATTTCTATTGGGGTGACGAAGACTTTCCCTACCCGATGGGGCATATTCAAGACTCAGGCGGTATTCTTCAGGATGTAATTTTCTCAGAATCACCCCCTTTATTATCCGTAGCTGCCAAACTGATGCCAGGATTTGGTTTAAAGAAATTAGCAAAAAACTCTGTTGGTTGGTGGTTGCAAACCGAAGACTTACCCGATCCCAAAAATCGTGTTTATTTAAAAGGGGAGAAACTATATCTTGACTATACCCCTAACAACCTTGAAGCACACGATCGCCTGCTATATCGTTGGCAAGAAGTCCTTAAAGCTACCGATAAACAGTCACGGGGGATTCATCCCCACGGTGGCGCACCGATTCAAGTGGTGGCACACCAATGCGGTACCTGTCGCTTCGGAGAAGATCCTCAAGCTTCTGTCTTGGATCTCAACTGTCGTACCCATGACATCGATAATCTCTATGTGGTAGATAGCAGCTTCTTCCCCTCTAGTGCTGCGGTGAGTCCTGCTTTGACTGTTATTGCCAATGCTTTACGAGTAGGAGACAAGTTGATTGAACGCTTAGCTTAGGTAAAAGATGGGTCATTTATGGCGATCGCTAACTTGAAATTCAAAGAGGTGATCGCTAGCAAAAAGAATGAGCTATTCTAAACCCATTCATAAAATTCTATTTCATCAGCATCGCATTTTCGACAAGTTTGACACTCATTTGCGGTATAAGACTTTTGCACTAATCCTTGATTAATTAGCTTATCCAGCATCGGTTTAAGAGTCTTACCGTCAATTTGGAGATACAGCTTCATCTCTGCCAAAGAAACACGGCGAAAATCAAAGACAAATTCTTGTAATTCTTTTAAATTCATCACTAAAACCTCATTTTAAAATCGCCAATTTATTAGGGTAAAGGCTCATGAACAACTATAACTCTTGGTCAATTAATCAGAAAGATTTAAGACTATCTTGAACCATAGATCTTGTTAACCTGCATCAAGGTTATTCTAAGTTTGATTCGACCGCAAGTAGACTGAATATGTGTTGCTGTTTATAATGCAACATATTTCTTAATCGCAAGTTAAAGATAACAATCAAGTCTTATAGTTGTTCTAATTAACTTTCATATCTCATAAGCTATGTTTTTTAGGGAATAGGGAATAGTATCTATTTATATGGTTTTTATTGGGAATGACTATAGTGGTTATTTAGTATCATCTGAGATTATTGTGTAATATTGCGATCACTTTAATATTCTTAGGCACTTCAATATTTTGCTCAGCACAACTGCAATTTCAACTCTGATTAAAAAAATCTATATTTAAGACAGCATATTGTGTTATTTTGATTCTTAACTTAGTATTCGGTTCTATTGGAGATCAGCCACTAGAAGTAATGGGGAAAGTTTGGTGAAAATCCAACGCTGTACCGCAACTGTAATGAGATTGTTCCTAGTTTTAGATCTCTAAGTCAGAATGCCCGCCGATGTCAACACCACATCAAAAATCAATCTGCGAGATACAGATAATGATAAAGACGAGTAGTTTTCGGCAACGAACTCAGCGTTTAGTTTTGTCATTGCCAATGCAGGTTTTCCTGTTAGTTGGTTTGTGTATGGTAATTCTATGGACACTTTATTTCTCTACTTATCCTCCCTTCCATGACGCGCTATATGAGACTCGTCATCACACTCTGACAGTCGCCTGTCATTAATCAGAGAAAAGAAATGAAATCAATTAAATATGTTTTACTGACCACAGTTGCGATCGCAGTTTGTGGGTTAATTTGGTTATCCAAGTCTACCCTTGTTATCTCTAAGTCAACAGTACAACTGCAAATCGAACCACCTCTAGAACAGATAATTGCAGATGATACGGTGGTCAAATTCCAGCTTCAAGCACTCAATACTAAAGAAGAACCTATAGCTGATGCTAAGGTGCGGGTTCGTATTTTAACTCCCAGCAAAACTCCTTGGTTTACTTCTGATTTTCCGATTGTCGAGGGAACAGAATTACTCAATTTAGAAGCGATAGCACTTCAGGGAAACCTAGAGTTTGAGCAGGTATTACCTATTCGCGGTAACTATACTATAGAAATAGCGGTGAACCCTAATATTGCAGGGTCATTTGAGGCTTTTGAGCAGTCTTTAACCATAAGCATCCCTGAAAATCCCATTAAATATCGTAACCTAGCAATTTTAGCGGTTATTTTGTTGGCAGTGGGCTTGGTCTGTGGTTGGATCATAGGAAATGATCGCCCTGTGCAAGAGGGGGAAATCGCGCCTCAACCAGTCCGAATGTTATTGAGTGGTATGACTATAATTGCGATCACAGTTCTGCTCTTTGTTAATGGTCGTGCCGCAGTCGCAGCATCTAACGTTAAAATCGGAGAAGTCCCAACTGCTGCTGTTGCTCGAAATGAAACCATACAGATCGAACTACTAGGAGATACTCAAGCAGTTGTGGGTAATTTAGCGACCGAAGCCGTTCAGGTTACTGAACCTGATACAAGATAAACCAATTACAGATGTCATGGTTAGAATTGAATCCGTTGCTTTAGAGAGTGATGCTCTAATGTTTGCTGATCAAGGTACCCTAGATAATGCGGGTCAACTAATTTGGCAAGAACAATTTTTTGATGGCTCACCCCACAGGGTTACTGCAACGGTTATTCCTGTGGAAAATAGTTCTGGTGAGTTCAGGTCATTGCAAGTATCTCAATCAATAGAGGTAGAAGGAATCGCTCCTCCGCTACTGATTCGATTTATCAGTTTATTTTACTTCACTATCATTTTTGTGGTGGGATTAAGCCTTGGATTCTGGAGGAAGAAACGACAAGTAGTTTAGTCTTTAGCGAGTTTATCTCCTTTACACCTCCACCTCTTAAACCCACTCAGCCTAACATATAAAAAATGGACAAATTCGCGATCATTTCACCAAAATCTGCTAAAAATCCAGAACTATCTCAACTCAATTTATGGCAGAAAGCGATTAGTGCGATCGCCATAAGTAATTGGTGGCAGATGTTTCTAATTGCTGTTGGTAGTGCCAGCAGCATTATCTATCCCCATGTACCTCCAGGGTAAGCGCAAGAAAATTTAGGCATTAAATAGGTTAGACTTTAGGGGTATCGAAGCAGCGAGAACTTTGAGTAAATAGTCCTTGTCCATGCTGGCTCGCCTCGCCTTCTGGCGCGTGCTGC
>JBCDEP010000049.1:0-37856 GCA_039179675.1 Cyanobacteria bacterium P01_G01_bin.67 | reverse complement strand
ATTTCACATAAAAAAATCTCACTATGCTCTGTCCCAAAATATCGACAATGCGATATTGATTTATAATTGTTTCTCCTGATTGATGCTGCATTTTAAATAATTATTTTTGAATTTAAAAATTTGTTGATTATATCAATGCTTGATTATTAATATGATCACCGTTTTACTAGCAAATATTCAAGTTATAAATAAGCTCGTTTAAACTACTAAAATTTAATTTCCAAGAGAGTTGATTAATAACTCTTACAATTTAACCTGAAAAAGTTTAGATACAGGATTAGTCTGAGCATTTCCAGATCGAGATAAAATAGTAAAGAATATTAATTAAACTGTTGGAGCAATAGGGAGTGGTAGTTAAACCAGATTGGTTAAGAGTCAAAGCACCGCAATTAGAACGGGTAGGTAGTGTTAAAGAGATCCTAAGAGATCTAGCCCTAAATACTGTCTGCGAAGAAGCATCCTGTCCGAATATTGGGGAATGCTTTAGCGTTGGTACTGCCACCTTTTTAATTATGGGACCAGCCTGTACCCGTGCCTGTCCTTATTGTGATATTGACTTCGAGAAAAAACCCCAAGCTCTTGATCGCAATGAGCCATTGCAGCTAGCAGAAGCGGTTCGTCGCCTCAAACTCAATCACGTAGTCATTACCTCAGTTAATCGTGACGACTTGCCCGATGAAGGTGCATCGCAATTTGTGCGTTGTATTGAAGAAGTACGAAAAGTTTCCCCTCACACTACCATTGAGCTGCTAATTCCCGATTTATGTGGCAACTGGGATGCCTTGGCAACGATTCTGGCGGCACAACCTGATGTGCTAAATCACAATACAGAAACCATCCCCCGACTCTATAAAAGAGTACGTCCCCAAGGAGATTATCAGCGATCGCTGGAACTATTACGTCGTGCCCGTGAAATTGCGCCCTGGGTGTATACCAAGTCGGGAATTATGGTGGGCTTGAGCGAAACTGACGAGGAAGTAAAAGAAGTTATTCAAGGTTTGCGAGATGTTGATTGCGACATCCTGACGATTGGGCAATATCTCCAGCCTTCTCAAAAACATTTAGGTGTCACAGAGTTTATCACCCCCGAACAGTTCCAAGGTTGGCAAGAATTTGGCGAGTCAATCGGTTTCTTGCAGGTAGTATCTAGTCCTTTAACTCGAAGTTCGTATCATGCCGAACAAGTTCGAGCCTTAATGCAGCTCTATCCCCGCCAAAAGCCTAAGATTACAACCGTATAATCACTTACAGCAAGCTGATATTATTTCCCCAAGAAACTTCTCAATCCAGGAAGTTTCTTTTTTTTGGAAATTTTGCTTAAATTATCCCTTAAGTTCCTAAATTTCAGACTTACCAGGGGATAGAAGTATTAATAAAGCTAGTATATGGAGTGATCGCTCCATATACTATGTAAATAAATGTAACAAGTTAGCGAGTTCAGGAACATTCAGTTAAGTTGATGCTTCCTCACACCAGAAAGCAATATTTAACTGCTTCCTCAAAATCCTTGTGATTTAAACAACAATCAGCCAACCGTGTTGTTACTGAGAATAGATTCTAAAAGCTGAAAAACAGCCAAGAAAACTTCAGTTCATGTTCATTATTCACGATGAATTGGGCAATCTATTTTCAGAGGAGGAAGTTATACCCACAACCTTCACTGGAGTCGTCATTAAGAGATCGCTATGCTTGCTAATTCTTCATACGTTGAAACCGAAGGAGATAATTCTCTATCTATCCCCGATCTTAATTTGGATACAGAAGCTAATAAAGACAGTTCTGATAAGTTAACCGAGGAGCTGGTTGAACTCGATCTAGATAGTGCAGATCCAGATACCATTGCTCGACGAGGAAGCCGTACTACTACTGATTTAGTCAGGCTCTATCTCCAAGAAATTGGTAGGGTACCTCTGTTAGAGAGAGATGAAGAAGTTTCAGAAGCACAAAAAGTACAACGTCACATCAATATTTTAGAAAAGCGTGCTGAGGCTGCTGAGGCTGGAAACGTAATTCTGCAAGAATTTATCAAGCTAGTAGATGTTCATGATCGCCTTGTGACTCAACTTAGTCACCGCCCTTCGATGAAGAGATGGTCAATGGCAGTGGGTATGGAAATTCCTCTTCTCAAGGAAAAATTAGCAGTCGGCAGGCAAGCTTGGGCGGAGGTGATGAACTGTGATGCTAAAGAGTTGGATAAGATCCAAAAAAGTGGCATCCGCGCTAAGGAACACATGATCAAAGCTAATTTACGCTTAGTAGTTTCTGTAGCCAAAAAATACCAAAATCGCGGTTTAGAATTACTCGATCTAATTCAAGAGGGGACTCTGGGCTTGGAAAGAGCTGTCGAAAAATTTGACCCAACAAAAGGCTATCGTTTTAGTACTTATGCCTACTGGTGGATTCGTCAAGGGATCACTAGAGCGATCGCCACTCAAAGCAGAACGATTCGCCTTCCCGTTCACATCACTGAAAAGCTCAACAAAATTAAGAAAGCTCAGCGCAAGATTTCTCAAGAAAAGGGACGTACCCCCAAAATTGAAGATATTGCTAAAGAGTTAGACATGACAGCGGCACAAATCCGCGAAGTCTTACTCAGAGTTCCTCGTTCTGTTTCCCTAGAAATTAAGGTAGGGAAAGAGAAAGACACCGAGTTAGGAGATTTGCTAGAAACTGAAAGTGCTTCTCCCGAGGAAACCTTGATGCGCGAATCTTTACAAAAAGATCTGCACTATCTATTATCGGAACTGACTAGTCGGGAACGAGAAGTGATTCAGATGCGCTTTGGCTTTGGTGGGGAAAAACCTTTCTCTCTAGCAGAAATTGGACGCTGTTTAGAATTATCCCGCGAGCGAGTGAGACAAATCGAAGCTAAGGCTTTACAAAAATTACGTCAACCTCGACGCAGAAATTTAATTAGAGATTATTTAGAATCATTGAGTTAAATCAAATGAACAAATAGTTTGCTTTAATAGCCTCTTATGGGTCTGGCGCGGTCAGACCCTTTTTTAATGACTTCTCCCCCAGCCAAACTGCGATCGCGATCGCAATTTCTCAGCAAATTTTCAGTCAACCTTCAGCTAATGTTTGCAGAAATTTAACGAAACAATTGTGATTAGTCCTATAGGATAACTTTTAAGTTCAAAATGTATGAGTAGGTTTTATAGATGCACTACAAAAAATTATACGGCTGGATATTTTCGATTGTCTTAATGATATTTATGGTCGCGGGTGGCTTGCAGCCAAGTGCTGGTAGAGCAAATATAGCTGGCACAGATGATATTGTGACTACTAACACTTTCGCTAATCCTAATAGGTTAATTGCTCAAACCTTTGGAGAGTTTACTCTCCCCCCTTTACCCTATGCCTATGACGCTCTGAATACCTATATCGATTTGGAGACAATGACGGTACATCACGATAAACATCATGCAGGCTATGTCAAAAACTTGAATACGGCGATCGCTGAGTATCCTGATTTGCAAGGACAATCCGTAGAAGAACTTTTATTGAACTTGGATGCCATTCCTGAAGAGATTCAAACTACTGTCCGTAACAATGGTGGCGGTCATGCCAACCATACAATGTTCTGGTCAATTATGACTCCTGACAGTGACCCATCACCTTCGGGAGAGGTGATTGAAGCGATTGAAACAACTTTTGGTGATTTAGATACCTTTAAAGAGGCATTTAACACCGCAGGCAAAAAGCAGTTTGGTAGTGGCTGGGCTTGGTTGGTAATGAATAGTGACGGCGAACTTGAGGTAACTAGTACAGCTAACCAAGATAGTCCTTTTATTGAAGGAAAATACCCCATTATGGGCAATGATGTTTGGGAACACGCTTACTACCTCAAATACCAAAACAAACGGGGAGATTATTTGGATGCTTGGTGGAATGTAGTTAATTGGGATGAAGTAAATAACAGATTTTTAGCTGCCCAGAGTTTTAGGGGATAAATTTTAATCATCATCGAGACTGGCAACTATTTTAGTAACTGGTATCGGTGATTTTTGTAATAGGGACAAACTGCGGTTCGTCCCTACAGTTTTTGGTAATTTTCGATATGGTGATATTAAAGTCCAATTATCGTTACCCCCTAGCTAATGACATCAATTCAATCCCCTATCAATAATCTCTCCTTACCAGCTTTAGGTATAGGTACCTGGTCTTGGGGCGATCGCCTTTTTTGGGGTTATGGTTCTAACTACGGAGAAGCGGAAGTAGCTGAGGCATTTGAAGCAGCTTTAGCTAACGGTGCCACCTTTTTCGATACCGCTGAAGTATATGGCTTGGGAGAGTCTGAGCGGCTGATCGGACGCTTTTTAAAACAGACTAACCAATCAGTGCAAATTGCCACCAAATATTTTCCTTTACCCTGGAGATTTAGTGCCCAAGCAGTTGTCGATGCTTTAAATGAGAGCCTGAAACGACTTCAGGTAGAGCGAGTTGCTCTTTATCAAGTTCACATGCCCTTTAGTTTTCTGATGAGCCAGGAAACTTTAATGACAGCATTGGCAAAAGAGGTTCAACGGGGACGCATTGCTGCGGTAGGAGTTAGTAATTATTCCGCACCTCAGATGCAACAGGCATACGATCTCTTAGCCCAGTACGATGTTCCTCTAGCGGTAAATCAAGTCCGCTATTCTCTCCTAACCAGAAAGATTGAACAAAACGGTATCCTGGAAACTGCTCGCAAGTTGGGCATCACGATTTTGGCATACAGTCCACTAGACCAAGGACTTTTAACAGGTAAATATACTCCAGAGAATACAGAAATCGTTCAGGGAGCCAGAAAACTAGACCCCAAATTTTCTGTTTCAGGCTTAAGCAAGATTGAACCGCTCATTAGCAAGTTGCGGCATTTGGGAGAAAAGTATAATAAAACCTCGGCTCAGGTAGCTTTAAACTGGCTTATCGTGCAGGATAATATCATTCCCATCCCTGGAGCTAAAAATGCTCGCCAAGCGACAGAGAACGCAGGAGCGATGGGCTGGGCATTAAGTCAGGAGGATGCGGAAGAGCTTGGTATGTTGAGTTTGAATTATTAAAAATATTTTATACAAGCTCTCTTTTCCTAAAGGATACCGCTTTGCATATGGCTTGCTCCCAGATCGTCAATTTCATCAATCAAACTTTCCCAATCCATATTTTCACAATCTGGATTTTGAATTTTTACTTTAATCTCTTCAGTCTAAAGATTAAAATCGCGATCGCATAAATGTTTTAAACTACTATCCATATTGAATACTCGCTTAATAGCTAAACAGAATAAGATCTTGTTTGGTTACGCTGTTGCTAACCCAATCTACAAAAAACCCTAAACTTTATCGCAAGCTCCACCGACTTTATTTGAGAAATTACCAGGTAAGCATTTATCTCCTTTAATCAAATATTTAGGAGCTGAGTTATCTTATTGGAGATAGTTTTAATTATTCGTTCTCTAATAAGTAAATATTTCTGATATATGTATGTAGTTGTAGAAGAAAACTCAGGAATGAACTCAGAAAGTTTTGCAGGCATACAACTTTATCGTCCTCAATATTCTAGTGAGTTAAAACTTCGTCTCGAATCTGAACATCATTTAAGATCTAAATATGATGTTGGTGTATACACAGATGCAAAACAAATAAATGAAATATTATTACATCAGTTAAATTTTTTTGAATAAAAAATTTAACGAGATTATTCCTAAATTAGCTTCACGTGGTTTAATTGAATTTATTCTTTTTGAATACGAGCAAGCCTCAGAAATTGAAGAGAAATATAAACATGGACAACTTAATCAAGAAGAAGTAGATAGATGGAAAGAATTAGGCTCAAAATTTAGAAGAGCAGCAAAATACCTTTGCGAAAGAATAGTTTTGCTTCAACCTAAGACATTACCAAATAAGTCTAAGAATGACATTTTTTTCTTACTTGATGAAATCTGGATTGCAGTAGAGGAAATGGTTAACTTATATCTGTTAAGTGATCAGACTTTTATGATTTTTCCTAATGAATCTGTTTTTGAGATATATCCAAAGCAAGAAGAAGATTTTTTGAGGGTGATCGCGATTAATAAGAAATACTTGAGCTAGAGATTAATTGATATCATCCTTTTCTCTTTTATCTTTATTTAAAGAGGGTGGCATAGCTAATAAAGCAGACGCAATAAACACCAGAGATTGATGATTTCTCCATATTTCTTGAATACTGTTTAAGTTTAATCTATCTAAATACAGATATACTAGTTCATAAATTAATTGTATTATTAAAATTGCAGGTAATATAATTTTTTGAAACTTTATTGTAGTTATTGTATTGTCATTCCAAACAAAATAGCCACAGCAGAAAAAAATCAAAGGTGTTAGCAATGCCCCTTGAAATATTTGTTTATCAGCAAGATTGGGTACTAATGACAGATGTAAATCTGGAACTATTAAGCAGAATATACAAGAAATTGTCAAATAGAGACTGACAATTCCAACAGTTAATATAAAAATACTTTGTAATCCTAAACCAAAGGTTTTAGCTCTCATGTTAGTTAACTCTTATACAATCTCTAAGCTAATCAATTAAAAGATATAGCCTTATATAATAAGAATCATACAAAATTCCTGGTTCATTAATGATTTACCTACCCAAATCATGTAAAGAGTTAATGACGCTAGCACATTGTTGAGTTACGGCTTGTAAATCTTCTTTTTTCGTCGATAATGGAGGGTTAATAATACTGCCAATCCGAACAGTCAATGGAGTCGGTACGGGAAAAGACGAACCTTTGCTTAAAATATTTTCCGTTCCCCAAAGACTAACGGGTAACAAGGGAACTTGAGCTTTAGCTGCAATCCAGGCAGCACCCAATTTAGGGTCAGTTATTCTCGCATCAGCAGAACGAGTCCCCTGTAAGAAAACTGCGGCTACCCAACCTGAATCTAGAGCATTTATAGCAGCACGGAGAGCAGCGCGATCGCCTGTACTACGTTTAACAGGATAAGCCCCGTAGAGCTTAATTCCCTGTTGCAAAATAGGAATCTCAAATAACTCTTCTTTTGCCATAAAAGCTACAGGACGACCAACACAGTTTGATAAGATCGGCGGATCAAAATAGCTAGCATGATTGCTGACAGCAATTAATCCTCCCTGTTTGGGGACATGTTCTGCCCCGTGGATCTTGATGCGAAAATAAGTATGTAGTAGGGGACTGACAACTAACCACTTTAATAAATGATATGATGTCCAGCTAGCAAATGACTCTCGTTTCTCTTCCACAAACTAATACTCAATAAATAGTCCTACAATCTTTTATCTTATGAGGTTAAGAGATACACAGCAAAGAAACTTAATAGGAACCAAAACAACAGTATTTGTTTGCGGACTGTTTACTGCTCTGGTTGCTCTGCTTCAGAGGCTTTAATTTCTTGAACTACTCTTGCCATTTCATTACCGATCTGGTCCTTATACTTTTCTGGTGCCGCTACATACGCTTTTTCTAAAATTGGCTGTGCCGCTTTAAAATCACCTTTTTGCTCCAATACTAAAGCTTTAGCCAAAATTGGGCGAAAATCGGCTTGATTCTCTTTTGCTAGTTCATCGTAAAGAGCGATCGCTTCTCCATATCTTTTTTGATTAGCATATAGTTCCCCCAGCATCAATTCAACCGCTTCTTCGTCAATTCCAGTTCCATCGGCACTATCGCTGCTTGTTGCCAGCTTGATGGTTTTTTTCAACAAAGCGATCGCTCTTTCTGGTAACTCTTGGCTTAAATATAAATTGGTAATGCCTCCGAGAGCGTAAATATCTCCAGGATGCTCGGCTAAAACATCATTATAAGCAGCAGCAGCACCTTCATAATCCCCCAACTGCTGTTTTGCTTGAGCGAGTAAGGTTGTATATTCAGTAAGTTCTGGATGCAGTTTCGCTAACTGTCCCAAGGGAGCGATCGCCCCTTCAATGTCTTTTTGTTGTAATTTGATTTTTAATAATCCATTCAAAGCCGTATCATTATCAGGCTCACGTTCTAATACCTTCTGATAACCAGATGCCTCGGCTTCTAGCTTAGTCAATTCCTGAGGTGATAATGTTACTACGTCAAGATTAGGATCGCTGGCAAACTGTTGTCCATCAATAACGCTTCCTACTAGAGGCAGGGCGGAAACTGTTATCAGAGAAAATAACATTATTCCTAAAACCACGTAAATCCAACTACTGCGTTTTTTGTTCATGGTCAGATCATTAAATATAAGATCAGCAGATTATACTTGATTTATTCATCTTAGTCACCACCAACTTCCTCGCAAGTTACAGATTGTTTTAATAATATTTGCAAAGTAATTCTGGGAATTCACTCAAGGATAAAACTCCTTGTAGTTTGCCTAGAAACAAGAACCTAACCCAATGAATGTCTTAGTGAAAGGATACTTACTTATCTCACTGAAAACTTGATCATCATTCAGGATCCTCAATAGGAAAGCCAGACATTCAAGCTTAATTGAAACAGATAACGACTACGGGTTATTTTAAATTCCATGAGAGTATAAAATATGATCTCTCAGACAATTTAATTTAATCTCTCTTACATTTTTTTGATGCAGTTATTATTTGCTGAAAACCAACAAATTCTTTACTGCATTCCCAAGTAATGCTTTTGCTATCAGAGTCGCTCTATGAATTTGGCTAAACAAAATTCTAAACAACCCAATCAACCTTCTACTGCGATAAATCAATCGGCTGAATCTACAATGTCTCATCAATCTCAGGACCCTGACTCATCCAATCCAAAGCCACAGGTTACTCCAGAAAGAAAGCAACCAATTCCACCACCTTCTCATCCGCGCCAATATCGCGCGATCGGATTGATTCAGGCTAAATATCAAAAGAGTGCCGATCAGATGACTCAAGGCACTTTATTGACTACTGATGGAGCAGAAATAGAGGCAGTATTACTGGGTCGTATTATTAGTCTAATTAAAAATCACCTCGATTTGGAGCAAGAGCATTTGTGGGTGGTTTATCCTAGAACCAAAATGCAGGAAGATCGTCTTCACGCGCAAATTGTGGGAGTCTGGGAACCAGAAACTTTAAATCAAGGTTCAGAGGAACAGGAAGTATCAGGAAAAGAGGCAAACCACGGTTATTTCTCGATTCGGGGAGAAGTTATTTTTTATTCTTTAGAAGAAGAAATTATAATCGTTAAAATTAAACAGTTTCCTCGTAAAGAAGGTGATAAACCCAAGTTCTTTAAACTCAAATTAAAAGGAGTTTTGAGTGAAAAACCGCTAAAACGATTTTGGGACTTGAAAGTTCGTCTTCAAGGAGAAGATTTAATCATTGAAGAAGGTACGGATCTTGGTTTCGCCCAAAAACGGAAGCCCAAATTCAAAAAAGATCCGAAAAAGATCCAGCTGAAGTCATCTCGCAGCAATAGGTCCAGCCCTACTGCACGACCCATTCTGCCCAAGAAGAAGAAAAAGGATTAAATCGGCTTACAGGACTTGAAACAAGTCAACAATTATAGGCTTTGATTGCCTGAAATAAGTATCTCAAAGTATTGATATTTGATGAAATAAGAAGAAAGAGAGAATTTTTGGCAGTCTAAAGCAAAATTTGTCCTGGTTGAGCAACCTGTGTCCTAATGTAGCTGATGCACTTTTTCTACTGCAATAAACAGTTTTCAACAGTGTATTTCATATTCGCTATGGTACACCCCTCACATCCCGAACGGGGTTAACTCCCCATCATCGCAATTAACCGAAGGCTATTTATCCCGTTCAAGTCGTTTAGTTTAGGTGCTATGAGATCGCATCTATTGAGTCGCTCGTCAACTTTTAAGCAGGTTAATTTGTTTTATATCGATGCTCAAAGAAACTAACAAAAATAATATGATGCTGTTTGGGTTATTTGAATTTAAAACTTATAGAGGCTAAAAAGTTAAGCTGCCCCAAAATATATACGAATATGTTGAGCACTTAGACCTATGACTAGATTAATCTAAGCTCTACACAGAGTCTTAAAATATCTAATTCGTTGCTAAGAAAAGAGCTGAATTCACGTTAAAATGCGATGACATACGAATAGTTACTCACCTACAATTTAGCTGAAATCTTAGGCTGATGAAGAATGTCGGAGTAGACACTTGTGTTTCGTTCAAAGATAAACTCACTGTAGTCTGCCAAATCATCTAGTCCGACACAGTTAAGTATCACTTCAGCAGCTAACCAGACTATTATTCTCGATATTGATTGTTTCCACATTGCTTTGATAAATTAACGCTTCTCACGGAAAGATTTATTGTTTGTGACTAAATGCAATACCGACTTGTTAGGGGATACGGATTTTCAAACCCAGATTGAGGACAAAGGAAGTTGGAAATTTGATCAAGCAAAATGCCAAAAATATTAAAGATATTAAAGACTAACTTCAGCACAGTTAGTCTTTTGAATACAATCTTTTATTTCTTGAAGATCGACATAAGCATCTGCAACGTTAATCAAGCTATTACTAGTCATTGAATTTAAACCAACTACTTCGACGCGGACTCCCTTGTAACTAATGGCATTGATAGCATAGGCTAAATCTCCATCTCCGCTTACCAAGACGGCTGTATCATAGGAACCAATTAAAGCCATCATGTCCACAGTAATTTCTATATTGAGATCGGCTTTTTGGGAACCATCAGCAAACTTAATCAACTCTTTGGCAATTACTCGATAGCCATGGCGACGCATCCACAGTAAAAAACTGTGTTGTTTATCGTTGTTGGGATCGACTCCAGTATAAAAAAAAGGACGTAATAGTTTGTTGCCAGCAGTTAAGCAATGAAGCAATTTAGTATAGTTAATGGCGATACCTAACTGAAACGCTGCATAAAATAGACTGTTGCCATCGATAAAGATCGCTACTCGACCACGATTTAAGTTATCAAAAATGGGAATTTTGAATTCTCGATTGTTTCCAACAATATCAGATTTTAAGTTTTGTTTGGCATTGTCATGGTCATCATGACATGGTTTTGGGGGAATTAATGACAGAGAGTTTAGCCGTTCTGTTTTAGTGGTGTACATATTATAATTACGCCTTACAAATTACCTCTATTTTGAATTTAAGGGGTAAAAGCGAAGAACTAATGAAGAAGGCAGAAGTTATTAATTAGTAAAGTTAGTTGTTTGAAAATCTAAACCCTAAACTCTAGTTTTCCCAACCAAGAATTGCAGCGACTTGCTGTGATAACAGCATAGTTTTAAAGGGTTTGGCGATAATTTCTACTATATCTAATTGAGTAAAGCGATCACGATCGCCTGATTGGACTTTTGCCGTTAGGAAAATTACAGGAATTGTTTTGGTTTTGGCATTAGCTTTTAATTGTTTGAGAGTGGCAATCCCATCAAGATCGGGCATCATCACATCAAGTAAAATTGCATCAGGCTGTTCTGTAGTTGCCAGGCGTATGCCTTCGCTACCAGAACTAGCTGTTATAACCTCCCAGCCGCCTACTACCTCTAATGCCACTAGAGCCACATCTTGAATATCTTCATCATCATCAATAACCAAAATACGTTTATTAGTCATGACACTGCTTTGATATTTGATCGTTTTAGCTGATATTAATTGCGAGGCAGAGGAGACAAAATTATAACCACCAACCACTAACCATTAACCACTTACAAACCGCGAATCAAACGATTGAGTAATTTAATCACCCGCTGCTCAAACTCTTCGGGATTAATCCTGCTCTTAGTGAAAAATAGAGTTTGTCCCAATTTCAGTCTGTCGCGATCGCTTTGATCAATATCTTGGGCAGTGTAAACAACTAAAGGCAGATCGCACAAACGATTGTGCTGTCGTAACCAATCTACTACGGTAAAGCCATCACATTCGGGCAAGGTTAGATCGAGAACCAGTAGATGCGGCATAATTGTCTGACTTAGGTGAATTGCTGCTTTGCCTGTTTGGGCGTGATAGGTTTGAATGCCGTACCGTTCAAACATTGCCATTAGCACTTCTGCTAGGTCTAGGTCGTCTTCGACAATGAGAACGCGAATATCTTGATTTTGTTGTGTCAAAGCTCGTTCTAAAGCTTGAAACAACAATTTTTGTTCGGGCGGTTTGACCAACCAATCACTAATTTCGGGATAAGATTTTTTGGCATCTGGTAATAAGCCACTAAGAATCAGTACGGGAATATTTTGGGTTGCTGGTTGTTGTTTGAGAATTGCCAAAGTTTCCCAACCATTCATTTCAGGCATCATTAAATTGAGCAGAATTACATCAGGTCGTAACTTAGCTGCTTGTGCCACTGCTTCTCGACCAGATGAAACGGCGATCGCCTGGTAGTTTTGTTGTTCTAAGGTCGCTTTTAGCACTGTACGTACTGAGGGGTCGTCATCGCATAATAGGATTGAGGGTCCATTAGAATTAGTGGCTATTTCAATCTCTGGTTCTTCGCGCAACAGCGGGAGAGTAAAGAAAAAACTACTGCCTTCTCCTAAGATACTCTCAGCCCATATTTGTCCCTCATGATGCTGCACGATACTACGACAGATTGCTAACCCTAAGCCCGTTCCGCCTTTTTTACGGGAGTCAGAGGCATCCACCTGCTGGAAACGTCCAAAAATAGTCTCTAGTTTGTGTTTAGGGATACCCCTGCCGCGATCGCGCACTTGAAAGATAATCTGGGAATTATGCTCACAATCTCCCTCCCCTCTTTGTGCCGTTAACCGTACCGTAGAACCAGAAACGGAAAATTTAATTGCGTTACTCAGTAGGTTAATCAAAACCTGAACAATACGATCTGGATCTGCCCAAACTCTGGTTGATAGAGGACTAACCTCTAGTTTTACCTCTGCTTGTCTAGCAACGTCTGCTACTGTATCGACCGCAGAGGTCATCAAATGAGCCACATCACAAGCTTGTTTGACCATAGTAACTTTGCCTGATTCGATGCGTTCGATATCCAAAATATCGTTGATCAATCGTACCAATCGATCAGCATTTTTGGCGCCAATTTCCAGCATATGTTGAGCGTAATCAGGTCGATTGGCTAATGCCCCACCTGCTAACAAATCTAAAGCCCCCTGAATTGAAGTTAAAGGGGTGCGTAATTCGTGGCTGACTATGGACACAAACTCATCTTTGAGCTTTTCCAGCTCTCGGCGATCGCTAATATCAAAACAAGAACCAATATAGCCCGCAAAGCTACCATCGGGTAAAAATCTTGGTCTGCCTGTATCTAACAGCCAACGATATTCGCCATCTGCTCGACGTAGACGATACTCCATCTGAAAACCTTCTCTAGCATTAAAAGCAGAGGTGTAAGTATCCATACAGTACTGAAAATCTTCAGGGTGAACTCCCGACCTCCAGCCATTACCCAGTTCCTGCTCTAAAGTTCTGCCCGTAAAGCGTAACCAGCTACGGTTGAAGAAGTTACAAAGTTTATCTGTTCCCGCCATCCATAGTAATACGGGTGCGCTATCTGCCACGGTACGAAATCTAGCTTCACTCTCTCGCAAGGCTGCCTCAGCTTGTTGTCGTTCTGTTTCGGTCTGCCAAGCAGTAATAAACCGTCCGATACTTTGCGCCATAAGTTCGATTAGTTCTCGTTCTTGAGGCTGGAATTTCTCTGACCTAACTTTAGTATCAGAAAAATTGAGCGTCCCATAAATTTTGCCCTTGACCCAAATTGGAGTTCCGATATAAGATTCTAACTTTAAATTTTGGTATACGGGGTGAGTCCGCATAGTTGCTAACTCTCCTACATGAGCATAGGCAATGGTATTGCGCTCTTTTACTACTGAAGTACAATAAGTATCATCCAAATTGAATTCTGCTTCTGCTTCTAAAGCAAGATCAGATTGAACTGCCTGAATAGTATAGTTATTATCTTTAACATGACTGACAATACCTGTAGATAGCCCAAAGATTTCACATCCTGTTGCCAAGCAATCAGCAAACAAAGCCTCAAAATCTTGATACTCTGTGGTATTAATTCGATGCAAATGTTTTAAGTTAATACTAAAGTTTTGTAGTGCTTCTGAATGTTGAAGCAAAGCAGATTCTGCCTGTTTACGTTCGCTAATGTCTTGAATCTGGGCGATAAAATATAAAGGATTGTCTTGACTATCACGAACTAAAGAAACACTCAACATAATCCAGACAATAGAACCCTGTTTATGCAGATATCGCTTTTCTAGATGATAATAAGGAATTTCTCCTGTCAACATCTGATGTACATAGCTCAGGTCTATTTCCAGATCTTCGGGATGAGTAATTTTCTGAAAGGTAGTCGCTAGCAACTCCGATTCAGAATAGCCAATCATCTCGCACAAAGAATGATTTACCTGTAGCCAATTACCATCTAAAGAAACAATTGCCATGCCAATCGCCGCATAGTCGAATGCACCATGAAAACTCGACTCGCTTTCTCTGAGTTGAGCTTCTACTTTAGCGCGATCCCTAACTTCGATTGCCAGAGAGATCGTGTGTGCTAGAGAACTAGCAAAGTTCTGTTCCTCAATTGTCCAATGACGTATCGAGCCAACATGTTCATGACAGATAACCCCCACTGTTTTGCCGCCAGAACGAATTGGAACATCCATCATCGAGCAAATATTCTGGGGAATGAGCCAGGTTGACCCAAATTCTTTGGTGCGGAGATCGTTTTGAGCATCGTCAGCTACCAAAATTTCTTCTGTCTCTAAAGTTTGGAAATAGGTAGGATAATTCTCAGCCAATAATTGCAGTCCCGAAGAATGACTTTGCTGACTCAGTTGATATCGATCAACAGCATAGATAAAACTTCGATCATGTTGATAAAACCAAACTCCTACCCATTCTACTTCTAAAGTTTGAGCGGCTTTTTCGACAACTGCTTGTATCGCTACTGGAAGATTGCTATGGTAAAGAACTTGGTTTTTGGCTAACTCGACTAATGCTGCTTGCTGTTTGCGCAATCGATGTTCGCTTTTAATACGTTCTAACTCTGCGGTTTTGCGCTCGCTAATATCTTGGAAATAAACAGATAGTCCGTTTTCGTAAGGATAGGCATGAACTGTAAACCAAGTATCTAAGGGCGGATAAAATTCCTCAAATTCTACGCTGACTTGTTCTGCCACTGCCCGCTGATATTCTCGCTCAAAAGTAGAGCCTACTGCTTCGGGAAATTTCTCCCAGATATTTTTACCTAAAAGTTCGCTTCGCTCTCTTTGCAAGAGTAGTTCCGCTTGACGATTAATATAGGTAAAGCACCAATGATTATCTATCGCAAAAAAAGCATCGGTAATACTCTCCAGAATTTGTTCGGTGCGACCGCGAGCAATTCTTTCTCGTTCAATTAGCTCTAGTCGCTCTATTTTGATCCGTTTTTGCTCGGTAATATCCCTACCAATCCCTAAAAATCCTGTAATCTCACCTTGTTTGTCTTTTAAAGCCGTGATCGATAAGCGCACGGGAAAGTGCGAACCATCTTTACGAATATAAGTCCACTCATACTCGTCTGCTTCTCCACGGCGGGCTTTCGCAACAAAAGTTTCAAATCCTGGTTCGATAGTCACTCCCAACTCTTGAGATAATTTTTGCGATCGCTGTTCAACTTCCTGACAATCATGGATCAGGATTGGCGTAGTTTTGTTTACTACTTCTGCTGCGCGGTAGCCTAACCAACGTTCAGCAGTTTGGTTAAAAGTGGTGATTGTACCGTCTACGGTGGTGGAAATAATGCTGTAATTAGCACTATCTAGAATTGCTTGCTGTAGTGCTGGATTTTGGCTAGTCACGATCTTGGTTGCTAGTTAATAGTCACTCGTTAGTGGTTAATGGTTAATGGTTGATGGTTGATAGTTAATGGTCAATAGCTATTTGGGATCTAGCCCTCGGGTCTTCTATATCTTGCTAATCTGTAGCTAAAACAATGCGATCGCTCTTGGTTGCCTTACTTAGTAAAGCCTTAGCAGCTTGATATAGTTTTTGTAGACCCTCGCCATGTTGCGGATATTGAACTACACTTGCACGAAAGGTTACTTTTAATGAGCCTCCTCGCTTGAGAGACAATGGTTCTTGGTGTAGAGTTTCGAGTAATTTTAATACCCGAGATTTTCCTTCATCAAGAGTCATACCATACATAGCCACCGCAAATTTTGCCCCTCCCCAACGAGCAATCAGATCTTCACTAGAAAATTGTTTTTGTAGTAGTTTGCCCAGGTGAGACAAAACACGATCTCCCATGGCATGACCATAGCGGTCGTTAATTTGTTGTAGAGTATCAACATTTAGCAGAGTAAAACAAAGAGTCTGATCACATCGTTGGGCTAACTGGAGTAATTTAGCTAATTCTTGAGTAAACTGATAGCGATTGCTAACTCCCGTCAGCATATCGGTTTGAGCCCTAGTCCTTAGTAGTTGCGATCGCTCTAGACGATTGTGAATACGGGCTAGTAATTCGGGAGTCACGATTGGCTTGCTGGCATAATCATCAGCCCCTACTGCAAAAACCTGCTGCATGGTTGCTGCATCTTGATGCACTGTTAAAAATAAGATCGGTAATTCTGCCCAACGGCGGTCATTGCGCACTGCCTGACATAGTTCTAAGCCATTAATGTGGGGTAGTTCTAAATCTAAAATTAATAGATCTGGTGTGACTGTTTCTAGAGTCGACCAAAATTCTAAAGGATCTGACAGGGTAAAAACTTCCATGCCCCAGGGTTCTAAAATATACTGTAAAGCCTTAAGAATCAGAGGATCGTCATCAACTGCCAGGATTTTAGTTGTGTTAGGTCGTACTCTTTCTAGGACTTCGCTAACTACTGCTAAAACCCCTTGAGAAGACATAGCTTGGGGTAAAAATCCTCGTCCCCCTAAGCTAGAAATTTTGACCCTTTCTAGTAAATCATCTTTAGCACCAAAAACAATTACTGGTACTGGCGGAGTACAAGCACTTAATTCTCCCAGTAAGGTAAGCTCTTTAGTGGCGATCACTTTTCCTGCTAAATCTAATAGCACTGCTTCAGGACGTTGACGGCAGATCCATTCTCGGGCAACGTTAGAATCGCGAACAACTTCACAACGCATCGTCCAGTTTTTAGTTTCTTGGAGAAATTGTTCCCCCAAGATTGAATTTTGCTCCACGATTAATAACAAAGGTCGCTGATCAACCGTGAGAAAATCAGGAACTTTTGCTTTAGTGGCTTGAGCTAATTCTTGTTGGATTGCTTTAGATAACTCGACTAAACGTTGTTTTTGTTGGCGATTTAATGGTTGTTCACACTGCAAAATTTGTTGAATTTCTTTTGCCAGACGAGAGCCTTCGTCCACATTAAACATACCTAATGAACCTGCTAGTTTGTGGGCTGCCGTAATTGCCTGTTGTCGCAGTTCATCTGACAAATTATTATTATCCATTGCCTCAGTCGCCCGTGTGATCGCTGTTAAACGACTGTCAAGTTTGTTTTTGACTCGCTGCCACACAGCAGTAGTGGCTTTGATTGCCTGTTGCTCAACTTCAGCAGACACGGCTTTAGTTGGTTTAACCGTTCCTTTTTTGTTTGATTCTAAAGCGCGCAAACGATAGCCAATGCCATAAATTGTTTCAATCGGATCTTCTATTAAGCCTGCTTTCTTTAGTTTGTGTCGTAACCCTTTGATATGTGCGTTGACTGTTTTCTCTTCAGGATATTCTGCAAAAGACCAGAGACGATCTAAAATAATGCTGCGACTAAATACTCGCTGTTTATTACGCAAAAACAACTCCAAAAGACTATATTCTTTGGGAGTCAAGGGAATTAACTTTTGCCGATAGGTTACTTCACAGGTACTAGGATCTAAAGCCACATCTCCCCACCGCAGAATTGGCGTGATTGCCGTATCTCCCCGTCTTAACAAGGCTCTAATTCTGGCTAATAATTCCTGCCAATCAAAGGGCTTTGTCAAATAATCATCTGCCCCTGCATCCAAACCCATAACTTTGTTCGTGCTATTATCTTGAGCAGTTAAGAGCAAAATGGGAGTTTTAATGCCTTGCTCTCGCAACTGCCGACAAATACTAATCCCATCAATTTTGGGCAGCATTACATCTAACAAAATGAGATCGTAGGGCAAAATCTCTGCCTGTTCTAAGCCTGTTTGACCATCCGAAGCGACATCAACGGTATAGCTTTGCTGAGTTAATTTTGGGAAAAGCTGCTGAGCAATTAGCTCGTCATCTTCAATTAACAAAATTCTCATAGCGATCGCCTACAGCTAAACACACAATCAAAGCAAAGTGACAAGACGATACAAGCTCCCATGCGAGCGAGTGTGGAACAAGTTGCAGAGACCGCACCGCATGACCCCCGCCGAATTCATGAGGACACGCTGTGTCGGGTCACATGCGGGCAAGCCCTTTATCGATACCGCAGCCCCTAAGGGGCAAGGTCTCCCTTCGCGAGACGATGGGGCGGTAGCCCCGTAGTTTTCCGTTCGGGGGACACGTCATTTCCTTGAATATTTATTGCCTTGGTCTAGTTTCAGCTTAACTTGCGAATCATGATATGTATCAATTTGGTTTGTAATTCGCAACAGCTTCAAGCAATCGTGAGTTCGACAAGTTCTGAAAATTAATTCGTCAAGGTGGGTTAAGGATAAAACGGTTTACTATCTCTTTTAAAATACAAGATACGTCTCGTATGCATTAAAATGACCAAATAGATCAGTCAGAAATGGAAGAATTACGTAGCTCTAGATCTATAATAGTTAACCTTTGAATAATTACTATAATCTTAAAAAGCTTAGAGCTTAGAGCTTAGAGCTAATAGCTGAGAGCTACGAACTAATAACTTTTCAACGAAGCTAATTCACACTAAGCGTAAGATATATCTTTTGTTGTGATCGCTAATCAGTTTTTTAGAAAAAATCTTCTTGTAGCTTTATTATTTACAATTTGCATAACCAAAATACATTAGCAAAAGTGGCAGCTCAAAGCTTATGGATGGCAATCACACTAATTAATCTAAGGAGATAATTGATCTATTGGTGTCTTGAGGCATAAAAGAACGATCTTTGGGCAAGGGCGCTACGGGTTCGGTCAAAGTAAATTTGCCAGATTCAATCCACTGTTTCAGTTCTTGAGCTACTTTGAGAGAGCGATATTTGCTAGCTAGAGGTGCAACTCTAACCGATTTGCCATCGATCGTAACGTGACCTTTCTGTAGCTGTTCGTAGCTAACCAAACCAAATGTGGGTCGAACTC
This sequence comes from Cyanobacteria bacterium P01_G01_bin.67, assembly GCA_039179675.1. Classification (GTDB taxonomy): domain Bacteria; phylum Cyanobacteriota; class Cyanobacteriia; order Cyanobacteriales; family Xenococcaceae; genus Waterburya. The sequence continues at coordinate 18,658 of JBCDEP010000049.1, read as the reverse complement.
GACGGGGAATCGAAAAATCAATTACGGGTGCGACTATATTTTGATCAAGTACCGAGCAATTCTGGATAACTTTGGTTGAAGTTACTGGCAATGCTACCCCTACCCCCAGCATAATTGAAGCGCCATAATTCTTAAAGTAGCATCCTCTTACCCAATCATTATTCATCTGTTTAGCATCACCAATCAAAGCTACAGTGGCAGCAGGACCAATGGGAGTGCGATTGGGTAAGCGTTTTTGGAGGGGAAAATGTTGTGTTCCTTCCCAAGCAATATAGCCAATTCCTCCACCCAAGAAAATTTTACTGCCAATACCTACTGAAGTTAAATCGGGATCGTTGAGCAAAGGTGAAATTGCTCCCGGATTAGAATACACGGCATTGCCTAACCGTGGCTGTAATGCTCCAAGATAAGTATATAAGGTGCGATCGCCTCCATTGACACCGACAATAAAATTCTGGTAGAGGTTACGGGGATTAAATAAATAAAACTGATTAATACTGTCTTTAGTAATCGTGTTTTCCCAGATAGCACGGGGGTAACAATCAGTTTTTTGTCCAATTGCCTTTATCTGAACGGGTTTGCCTGCAATCAAATCTTCAATTACATGACCTCCACCTTTCTCCCCGCCGCTTCCTTCTCTTAGGCTGGGGTCACTTTCCTGGAGATTATAATCTGCGGTTGCGGTTGCTCCTAGGTAAAGATCTACTGCTCCAAATGCCGCATATGCCGCTATGCCATCGAGCCAGCACTGGCGAATTTTGATCGGAGGGTCGGTATGTCCTAAATTAATAATTGCCCCCGTCGACTCCATCGGTTCAAAGGTTCCTGTAGTCACAACATCTACCTGTTGTGCCACCTGCGCGACCCCCAGTTCGGCAACTTTTAGCTTAACTTCTTCAACAGTCCAAGCTACAGCTTGACCACAGCTAATTTTATCGTTAATTTCGGCGATTGTGCGCATATTTATGGGTCATTGAGAGCATGGTTCATTGAGAGCATTGAACACTTAACTTTAATCTTTCCCTACTGCTTCTTATTGCTCCTCATCATTACTTGATTCGATTCTCGTCAGAGGTTCATCAAGAGTTCTAACTCCAGCGAAGGAATAATCCCAATTATCTAATACATCTTTGATAATTGCTTCCTTAAACCAAATTTGACCCACCACCGTTAGTGGGAGAGAAAGAAACAGACCAAAAAAGCCGAAGAAAGTGGCAAAAAATAGTTGGGATAGCAAAGTGAATGCTGGTAGCAAGGAAACCTGTTGCGCCATCACAATCGGCGTTAGAAGATTACTTTCAACCTGTTGAATAATTATATAAAGAATTAGCACCGCCAGGGATTTCCAAGGTGCTTCGATTAGAGCGATCGCCATGGGAGATAATACGCTCAGGGTGGGACCTAAGTTAGGGATAAAGGTTAATACCCCCGCTAACATTGCTTGGGACAATGCTAAGGGAATCCCTAAAAGCAATAGCACACTAAAACTTAGAACAGCAATTACCACCATATTAAATAGTATTCCTACTAGCCAACCTTCCAATCCTTCGGCGCAAAGATTCAATATTTCCTCCACTCGACGACGATAAAATGCGGGAAATAATCGCTTGAAACCTCGACGGTAGGGAACGGGATCTGCAAGTAGCATGAGAGTAATAGCAAATAATAAAAAGATACTCAACAATACTCCCAGAGAACTATAAAAGAAGGTTAAACCTCCCCCCAAAAACTGTTTGATTAAAGGTTGTAGCTGTCGATTTAGTTCGTCGGTATCTGGTAAAAAGCTAATAATTCTGGGATCAAGCTGTTCGGACAACAAATTAATCCAGCCGTCTAATCGTTCTATCCCTTGGGGTACTAACTTCCCTAACGCCTGAAACTGATCGATAAAAGGTGGGATTACAATCCAGATTGAGCCAACCGCTACGGCAATCAGTAAAAACATTGACAACAAAACGGCATTAATCCTTTTGAGTCCCCGTTTTTGAAAGTTTTTTACTAAAATATTGAGGGAAGTGGCTAGAACAATTGCCGTAAACAATAGCAGCAACAATTGTTTAATTTGCCATAAAACATACAGAGAAATAAAAAAAGCAACTAGACCAATCCAACTACCAAAATTCACTGCTGAGACTCCTTCTGAGGAGGAATACTGTGGACAAAACTGCTCTCTAGATTAACCTGGTTTATTGATTTTGAAACTATATTGTGCTGCTCTAGCCTTAGTTTCCCTCTACCTTGACTATATTCTCTCAATTTTAAGTTTTTAATCTTTAATAAATTTCTGTTAATTTATATGACAAACAATATTTGAGATTGATTATTTATTGGTAGTACCGCCAACCCAAAATTAAGCCAATAATCAAAGAGGGCATTAAGACGATCAACAAGGCGGTATTTGTCGTTGGGGAGAGGGGTAAATATCGCCCTCCATACTTAATTAATAGGGATAGTCCTGTAGACAACAATAATATTTTAAGCACAAAACTTATCGTCTGAGTATTCATCTCCCTCACCGCACTTTAAGGTATGTCGAATGCTATTTGGGAACTAAACATTCTCAGATAGTCAATCAGTAAAGCTACTGTAACAGGATTTTGAAACTAAATAGAACTGTCTAAAATCAATTTACTCTATCTTAAATTATGGTTTAAATAGAGTATTGAGCGCAGAAATAGCATCTCAACCCTGATGCCACATAATAAGGAGTTACTAATTACCAAAATTTAAGGAGATCTTCAAGATAGCGATCGCATTGCCTATAGGCAGCTAGCGTAACTTTTGCTTAATAAAACTTACTAGTTGATTAAACTGCTTTTTAATTTGTTCTGATTCCTGCTCTAGTTTTTGCACCCGCAGCTTGAGATGTTCGATCTCAGAATTAAGAGCCGCAATTTCGTCACTAGAATCAGATGTAGCACTGGACATGCCAACAGCAGAAGCTTGAGGTTGCTTCTTCGCTTTCATCATGGCATCTCGAATGGCATCCACAAGCTGCTCTTGATCGAAAGGTTTCTCCACAAAAGAAAAAAACTCAAAAGGCTCAGATATCTTGTCCGTAACTTCCTCCTTGCGGCCCGACATCAAAACCAAGGGGATTGAACGATATTTGGACTGCTTCTGGATTTCCTGATAAACTTCCCACCCACTCATTTTTGGGAGTAGAAAATCCAACATGATTAAATTAGGATTTTCAGTTCTAATTAAATTGAATCCTTCAAGACCATCTTTGGCTTCGATGATGTCAAAGTTGCCTTCTGGCAACATATCTTTGACTCGCATTCTAATGACTTTACTGTCGTCAATAACTAGAATTTTGTGGGTTGACACGATTTACTCCTGAGCGACTAACTCCACATGCCTGAGATATACTAGACTGATTTTGGCAGTTAGTTTTGGTTTACAAGCTTAGAGTTCCCTTTTAAATTACTAAAATAACAGGAAAAAACATCGAAATGTCAATTAGTTTTAGAGTCAGCTTCAGTAATGTTGCTGATAATTAAGACAATGATCAATCAATCTCAATCATCTTCTTCTACCAATCGTGACTGGCGTACCGAAGTAGTTTCTCTTCCACCTTGGCTCAAAAGACCAATCGGCAAGGCTAGCGAATTGTCATCAGTACAGCGAATTATCAAGCAAAAGAAGATTCATACTATCTGCGAAGAAGGAAGATGTCCCAACCGTGGAGAATGCTACGCTAATCAAACTGCTACTTTTTTGTTAATGGGGCAAACCTGTACTCGTTCCTGTGCCTTTTGTCAGGTAGAAAAAGGTCACGCGCCGATGGCACTAGATCCAGAGGAGCCGCAAAAAGTTGCCGATGCAGTTAGTTTGTTGAGTCTGCGCTATGTAGTGCTTACCTCTGTAGCCAGAGATGATTTAAGTGACGGTGGGGCAGAATGGTTTGTTAAGGTAATGACTGCAATTCGCCGCCAAAATCCCCAAACTGAGATTGAGGTTTTAACTCCTGATTTTTGGAGTGGCAAAGAGGCGTCTACCAAGCAAAAAGAGCGGATCGCAACAGTGGTGGCAGCCAAGCCAGCTTGCTATAACCATAATCTAGAGACTGTGGCTCGTTTACAAGCACCCGTTAGAAGAGGTGCAAAATATACCCGCTCCCTTGATGTTTTACGGACTGTTAAAGAGCTAAATTCTAGTATCCCTACAAAATCGGGACTAATGCTGGGTTTAGGAGAAACAGAAGCTGAGATTATTCAAACTTTAACAGATTTGCGTCAGATTAACTGCGATCGCCTGACTATGGGTCAGTATATGCGCCCATCTTTGGCTCATCTCCCTGTGGAAAAATATTGGACTCCCGAAGAATTTACTCGCTTGGGTGAAATCGCTCAGGAATTAGGATTTTCCCAGGTAAAATCTGCTCCGTTGGTTCGGAGTTCTTATCATGCAGGAGAAAATTGACAAGTGATAAACGCTTTTCCCAAGATTATTTCTCAATTTATCAAGATCGAATCATCAACTAAATTTGCGCGAGAAATTAAAAAAGCGATCGCTTCCGACTGATTCAAGTTCAGCTGAGGAACATTACTAAGGCTCAAAATCCACTGTGAATCTGCTTCCGTTAGTTTCCAAGTTTCTTGTGACTGTATTGGCAAAATCTGCCAATAATTATCTTCACTAAGTCGGCAAAAAAATTTCAATCTTTTTGCTTCGTCTAATACTGGTTTCTCCATCAACTGTTTAGTCCATGTTGTTATTCAAATTAACTTTGGATATCAAGCAAATTAAGATTTTCTTTGCATAGACATAACCTGACTATAATGTCATGAATTTATAACTTGAACAGCATTTTGTCATTTTAATTACAGATTTTTAGTTGATTAATCATGAGATTTGGGAGAATTAGCGATTGGCAGAGCCAGTCATCATTAATGACTCTGGAAGTAACGGAAACAGAGATTATGAATATGTATCAGAGCAAATCGAAATGCTCTTGTATCAGGAGGTTGATTCTAATAAGCAAGCTAGATAAATCTATTGTTCAACAGCGACAATTTGTCGGTCAATTAAACTGCCAACAACACAATCTTGAATAGCCTGCTTATAGAATATTTTCAATAGTATTCATAGTAGAAAATTTATCTTTGACTTAATATCTTGGGAACACCAGATATAGCGATCGCTCACCTCCGAAACTCCGATTTAAACTGACTGATAATTCTTGGTCTTAACTCTATTTTAAACTTGACAACTAACTTTTTAAATTCAGCTTCTATAACTATTTTTAATAGCTGATAGTTAAAACAAACTAATCGAGCATTACATATTTGTGGTGTAAGTTCCTATATCCTCTGAGAAGTAATAGCTTAGGCAACCATTGAGCAGAGATTAAGCAGAGAAGATGAAAAGTAATCTTAATCAATCTATGTTTTCTGCTTAGAATGAATAAAGCTCCAGAAAAAATCACAAGACAGCAATCACTTGCTTAACAGTGCTGAATGATCAACATTTTTCTGACAATCCTTCTGAATTAGACTCTTTCATTATTTGTGGCTTAGGAAGTTTGGGACAACACTGTATTGTTTCCTTAACGGAATTTGGGGTCAAAATTATTGCCATCGAACAGCAACTTCCCCTTAATTGGGAGATTGAATCATTAAGAACGTCATTACACGACTTAATTATTGGAGACTGTCGGCACAATGATATTTTGCATCGAGCCATGATTCACAGGTGTCGTGCTGCATTGATTGTGACGAGTAATGATCGCGTTAATGTGGAGACAGCGATCGCTATTCGGCAGTTAAATCCCCACACTCGTTTGGTAGTCAGATCGGAAAAAAACAATCTCAATCAATTACTGTCCCAACAACTAGGCAACTATATTGCTTTTGAGCCGACAGAATTATCTACCGCTGACTTTGCATTGGGAGCTTTAGGTACGGAAATTTTAGGTTTTTTCGAGCTTGATGGGCAAATCTGGCAAGTATATCAGCGACAGATCTCAACTGAAGATCGTTGGCGCGATCGCTCAATTTTGAGTCTAGAGACTAATTATCGGAAAATTTTGGCTCATAGTCATAACGATACTTCCTCTGAGCTTCAATTAGGAAATTGGAATGCTGGGGACTCAATTAGGGTTGGAGATAAGGTAATTTATCTTGAGAGCGCTAATGATTTTGATGCCTATCTATCACATCTGCGCTCTCCAAAACTACTGACTTCAAGGAGGAGAAATTGGTTTAAAATCTTAACCTTGCCTAGTAAACATATAATTAGCTTTTTTACTCAACTAAACCTCAGACAACAAATTAGAAAGGTAGCTTTAGTCAACGCCATAATTATTTTAAATTTGTTGATTGTGGGGACTGTTTTATTTCGCTGGTACAATCCAGAAATTAGCACTCTATCTGCTTTTTTAGCCAGTGCTGTATTGCTTTTGGGCGGATATGGAGATTTATTTGCCGAATTAGAAGTTATTAGCTTTATTCCCTGGTGGATTAGACTATTTAGTTTAATTTTGACTCTAGTTGGCACAGTTTTTGTGGGAGTAATCTATGCGTTGCTCACCGAAGCTTTACTTTCTTCTCGCTTTGAATTTGCAAAACAACCACCGCCGATTCCTCAACAAGATCATATATTGATCGTGGGCATAGAACAAACAGGACAAAAAGTTAGGTCTTTATTAGAAAAATTCCAGCAGCAGATAGTGGGAATCACCTTCGATCTTAACTATTATCAACAATATGCTTCAGAAATCCCCTTAGTAACTGATATTAATTTAGAAACAGCCTTAACCAAGGCTAACCTAGCCCATGCTAAGAGTATGGTTATTGTTACTGATGATGAAATACTCAATTTAGAAACTGCACTTATGGCTAGGGCGATCGCGCCACAGCTTAATCTAGTCTTGAAAACTTCAGGAATTCGTCTTTCACGCCATCTCAAAACATTACTACCTACAGCCCAAATTGTGGGGGTTTATGCCGTGGCAGCAACAGCTTTTGCGGGAGCAGCTTTTGGCGAGAATATTCTCAATCTATTTCGGTTGGAAGATAGTACGATCCTGGTTACAGAGTATTGCATTGAAGCTGGAGATACCCTCAATGGCTTATTCTTAGCCGATATTACCTATGGTTATGGTGTAATCCCAATAATGTATCAACCACGTAATCGAGCTGCGGTGCTATTTCCCATCGATGAACCTGCTTTAAAAGTCGGCGCTCGCCTGATTGTTTTGGCAACTATCGATGGATTACGGCGAATTGAACAAGGACTCCTAAACCTAGAAGCAAAACAATGGCAAATAAGAATTGACAGAGCTTTAACCACCGATGGGATTTTTGAAGGAGCTAATGCGATCACCCGAATTGGAGGATGTAGTTTAGCTTTAGCAAGAGAAACGATGAATAATTTACCCCAAACTCTCTCAATCCTGCTTTATCAAAATCAAGCACATAGATTAATTAAAGAATTAAAAAAGGCTTTGATTTTGTCTCATCTAATCGTAAAACACTAATTAGTTAAAAATTTAATGCTTCCGCAAAACTTCTTCCGCTAGTTGAGTAATCTTATCAAATAAAAGCATATATAAACCATAACTATCATCAATAACCTTAAAAATCGTCTTAGCTTTAACCACAAGTTTTGGGGGTCGTTTCAATAGTGAAACTGACCTGTGCCAGAATTAGGCAAGGTTTAAAAGTACAAATACACTAATGTTGTTAGAATCAGATATCACTTTTTTCTGGGAGCTAAGATGCTATCTTCCGAGCCACAAAGCCTGAGCCAAATTTCCTCAAATTCAAAAGAGCGATCGCAATGGTTATCAGCTCAATTAGAGCAATTACGCAGTAGTTTGCGTAGGGGACAACAGGGTTTAGGCAACTGGCGTGGGGGGGAGATGGCGGTTTCGGCAGTACCAGGAGCAGGAAAATCCCATAGTTTATCAGTAGCAGCAGCGATCGCTATTGCTCAAAACAGTTTGCATAGTCGTAGACAGTTGATAGTTGTTACCTATACTCGTTCCGCTGCCGCCAACATCAAAAGCAAAATTCGCGATCGCCTTAAGCAGCTGAAGCTGCCTCCAGGTGGTTTTGCGGTACATACGCTTCATGGTTTAGCATTGAACATTGCTAATTCCCACCAGGAACTATCGGGACTCAATTTAGAACAAGCGACGATTGTCGTTCCCAATACAGGACATCGTATTATGCGCGGAGCCGTCGAAAAATGGATTGCCGAGCATCCAATCCAGTATCAAAGATTATTAGAAGGAGTGCAGTTTGATGGCGAAGAGACCGAAAGATTACGTCGTCAATCGGTATTGCGGACAGAAGTACTACCTGGCTTAACTAACACTGTGGTGCGAGAAGCCAAAAGCTCGGGATTGTTACCCGAACAACTAGAGGAGTTGAGCCACAATGCCACCGATGAATATGGCATTTTAAATATTGCTGCTGGATTATATCGAGAATATCAACAGGCAATGCGATCGCAAGATTTGGTAGACTACGATGACATGATTTTAGCGGCATTAAAGGTTTTGGAATATCCGCCCCTACGGATGTTGTGGCAAAATCAGGTATATGGTGTGTTTGAAGATGAGGCGCAGGATTCTAGTCCCCTTCAGTCCCAGCTGATCTCGATCCTGGCAGGTAGCTCTGAACAAACGAACTCAATTAATCTAGTGCGGGTGGGGGATCCCAATCAGGCAATTAACTCTACTTTTACCCCTGCTGATCCAATTTACTTTAATTGGTTTTGTGAAACTTGCCAGCAGCAAAACAGTCTCACAACTATGAATCAAGCGGGACGCAGTAGCAAAATTATTATTGACAGTGCTAATTTTGTGGTGCATTGGGTTAATCGCGAGTGGTCAAAAAATAAGTCGTTAGCTGAGCCAGTCTCCTTACCCTTTCGGGCGCAAAATATTGTTACCGTTGAGCCTAACGATCCCCAACCTGACGCGAACCCTGAACCAGAAGGGAGTGGCATTGTGATTACCAATCCTGATGATGTATACCAGACTGTAGCGCAAATTGGCGCCAGAGCGATCGCCTTATTAGAAGCCAATCCTGAGAGAAATGCTGCGATCTTAGTGCGAGAGAATCGCCAGGCACGTTTTTTAGCTGAAGAATTAGCCTACTTGGAACGAGAACATGAGATTAAGATCTACGAAGTAGGTGAAAGTGAACGCTATTCTCAAATACCCGCAGAGATTCTGAAGCTACTTCAGTTTATTGATCGCCCCCATTCTCCTGATAACCTCAAAGCTGCTTTAGAAGTACTGCAACAGCGCAGTCTTATTCCTGCTCAAGATCTTAATGCTCTGGCAACATCTCCTGAACAGTTTCTCTATCCCACTCCACTACAGCCCAAACCCAAACCCCAGGTAGCACAAGCCCGTCGCTATTGTGTAAATCTGTTGAGTGCCCGTCTAGAATTACCTCAATATCAGCTGATTCCTTTCCTGGGGATGACTTTGAGATATACAGGTTCCGAATTAGCCACGGTGCAAAAATTGGCAGAAAAAGTAAATTTGCAAATCAAGACCCATAGTTCTCTCAAGGCTTCGATCGCAACTTTGACAGAAATCGTGAGCTCGGAGAACTTTGAGGGGGTGGAAGAAGATCATGGCGATCGCTATACTCGTGCGAATCAGATCACAATTATTACCATGCATAAGGCTAAAGGATTAGATTGGGACTATGTATTTATGCCATTCCTCCATCATGATCTGTTCCCTGGTCAACCCTGGATTCCTAACGCAGGCAAATTCCTCGGGAATTATACTCTGTCCGAAGTTGCTCGTGCCCAAATTAGGGCGGTGGTTCATCATCAGTATTTCAAGCCTGAAGAACCTCAGACAATTCCCTTACCAATGGCAGCCTGGCAAGAAGCGATCCAACTCAAGCAAGCTGAAGAGTATCGCCTACTTTATGTAGCAATGACCAGAGCCAAACGTTTGTTGTGGATGTCCGCCGCAGAATTAGGACCTTTCCGCTGGAGTGTCTTCCGTGCCGATCAACCTAATAGCTTGCAGCAAAAAAAACCTTGTCCTGTATTACCAGCATTGGTGAGCTATTTAAAAAATGAGTCACACAATCCAGATTAATTATTGCGGGATATTTTAGCTATTTGCCAACATTTATAGATTCCCACAATAAACATTCCTTCTGCGTAAATTTTGGCTGAATCTTCAATTACTCCAAGCCACTGTTGAATAGCTGATGCTAAATCAACGTCATCGGTCATCATGGAAACAAATAAGGTATTGTTGCTAGCCATATCTAGAACAACCATTACTGCTGTCAAAATAAATCCTAGCTTAAACCAGATAAATGACTGGCGAAAACCTTTAATGATTTGCCATTGAAAAGCGACATAAATCAGAAAGATAACTAAATATCCCCCCACAATTAGATCGTCAGCCAAATCACTCAGTTTTGTTTCTTTAAACTGGAACAGATTATGCAGCCAATAATCGAGGGATTCATGAATTCCAATCAAGTCATCCAAAGTTAAAAATAACAAACCCCAAAAGATAATTAACCAGAACCAGCGGCTATTAGATAATTGCTGAGCCGATTTGACAATTTTGGAAATCATCTTTGATAAAACCGCAGCGATTAATAGCTGTAAACAGGAGATATAAGTAATAAAACCGCCTCGATTTACTTCGCCGAAGAAGGTTTTGGGAGATATTCCTAAAGTAATAGCTTTGGTAATAGCGATGGTAATTGCCAAACTCTCCAAAAAAAGTATGACAAATAAAAGCTGTTTAACTGTAAAGCTGGACTTAGGGAAGCAAATATTTTTATTCATTAAGACTAAGTTAATCCAAAGATTAATATTTTAATCAACTCTTAATCAATAATGAATATTTCAGAGGATTGTCTTCAAGAATGCTAATTACAGCCTGTAAAATTGAGCGGAAATGATACAGCCTTACAGATTAAGTGAACAGACGATTTCATAGCTGTTGTTCAAATAAATCCAAACTAATGGGCATGAGGGTAAGTGAAGCCTCCATTTAGAACATCTTACTTCTTTCTGCTCAAGGGAAGCTTTTCTAGGTGACTTGGAACAGTATTTTGCGTATTGCCATAATTATTACTTTTTTCTTGGCTACAATCTGACTGTCTTTATTTTTGTGGTCTCAATAAATCAATGCCTTTCCCCCATTTTTGGCTACTTCTAGTATGGGTGATCGTTGGAACCTGTTTACGTTTGATACATTTGGGAATGTTACCTCCTTGGACTGATGAGTGCGCTACAGTCGTTTTCAGTCTGGGTAACAGCTTTTATAACGTGCCTTTGAATCAATTTATTAGTCTGCAAACTCTGATGGAACCACTCCAACTAAATCCGAGTGCAGGAATAAATAATGTGATCGACCTTTTACTTACAGAAAGTACCCATCCACCACTATTTTTCGTTTTGACCCATTTGTGGTTAAAACTTTTTCCCACAGCAGATGGACTAGTGTCGATTTGGGCTGCTAGATTCTTATCGGCTGGTTTGGGAGTTTTGGCTATTCCCGCCATTTTTTATTTTGCCAAATTTACCTCTAAGTCCCTGATCGTGGCTCAAATTGCCGCGGTTATGATGGCGGTTTCGCCCTTTGGCATTTTTTTATCCTTACAAGCTCGCCACTACACACTGATTACCTTACTTATAATTGCGACTCTATCTTGTTTTATCCGTGCATTGCGCTCAATTGACCGAGAAGGAATTATTCCTTTCTGGCTAGTTCTGGTGTGGATTGGGGTCAACTGTCTGGGGGTAGCAAGCCATTACTTTTTTGTTTTGACTCTGGCAGCAATGGCGATCGCTTTCAGCCCCCTTTTCTGGAGCGATTGGCGACAAGATCGAAGTATGTTAGGTAAATCTCAATGGCGAAGACTTTATCTAGTTGCTCTAGGTTCCTTAATCGGCTGTTTAGTCTGGCTCCCCAGCTTAATGGCAGTTCGCGAAAGTTCCCCCACAGACTGGATTTATGCCAGCAATGCAGCGGAAAAGTGGCTGGAACCAATTGGAAGATTCCTTCTCTGGTTGATGAGTACGGCAATTTTACTACCTTCTTCACTGTACGATTTTCCTTTAGGGATCATTATTGTGGCAGGCATCTTAACCTTGGTTTTTTGGTTCTGGTCTTTACCACCCATCTGGCGAGGACTAAGATTACAGCAACAACAAAGTGAACAGCGAGGGAGTGTTATTGCCCTAGTCAACTATTTGATAGCTGCGATCGCACTTTTTTTCGGCTTTACTTATTTTCTGGGCATGGATCTAACCCTAGCAGGACGATTCCAGTTTGTTTATTTTCCTGTAGTCATTGTTTTAATTGCCTTTGGACTAGGTAAAATCTGGGAGCAGAGCAATCTAACTTCTGAAACCTGGTTTTCCGCAACTGATTATGGTCGAAGATTCGTCGTGGTCTTTTTGGCAGTGGGGTTATTTAGTGGCGTAGTTGCCAACTTAAAGCGGGGTTATTTACAAAATCATCGCCCAGATCTAGCGATCGCACAAATTGCGGAAGGCAGCACAGCACCTATAGCTATAGCCACCACCTACAGACATCATGGACAAACAGGCAGAATGATTGGACTTGCTTGGGGATTAAGAAATCTGACTAATATCAATACTCCGCAGTTTCTCTTGGCTAGTGAAGCGGATGCTCTTGGTTTGAAGAGTTCCCAGATATTATCTGAGCAATTAGCAACCATCAAGCGACCCTTAGATTTGTGGCTAGTAAACTTCCGTGGGGATGTTGAGTTAGAAGCTCAAAACTGCTTAGCAGATTCCCAATATCAGGGGATGTCTGGTCAGTATAAATACAAGCTTTATCGTTGTCGGGATTAGAAAAATACGAAGTTATGCTCATTCTGGTTTATTTTTTTGACTCTGATCGATTGCTCTACAGGTATCGCCAGAGTTAAGTAGAGACTTAGCACCCTACGTCCTTACAATAGTATGGTTTGCTAATGCCCAGATTTCAGAGACAATGTGTAAACAGATTAATGTTGAATAGAATGTTGCAGGGAGATTACGCCAGAGTGAGCCGAACTAGCCGAACTATTACCAATAAGCCCCATGATCAATTTGATTCATCAGATTATCATTGGCAGTATTGGGCAACAGTACCAATTTATCCCTACAGTAAACGACGTACTATTCGGACAGAGGTTGTCAAAGATACGATTTGGACTTTCGATCAGCTTCAAGGAATTTTCTATGTCGTAGTGCCAATTAGGATGACTGTAATCAAGCTGGAAACAGGCGGTCTCCTGGTTTATGCCCCAGTACCTCCCACTAAGCAATGTATCGAACTTGTTCAAGAATTAGTCGAGCAACATGGTGCGGTTAAATATATTATTTTGCCCACAATTTCAGGCTTGGAACATAAGAATTGTGTTGGTCCTTTTGCTCGGCAGTTTCCCCAAGCAACAGTGTTTGTTGCCCCTAATCAGTGGAGTTTTCCCCTCAACTTACCTCTTAGCTGGCTCGGGTTACCTGGAAAAAGAACAAAAGTTCTTCCTTCTGATAGTAGTCAAACTCCTTTTGCCAGTGAATTTGATTACGCTATTTTGGGGGAGATTGATTTGAGACTGGGAAGATTTTCCGAGGTGGCATTTTTTCATAAGCGATCGCAAACTTTGCTGGTAACAGATTTAATTGTTTCAATTCCCGAGCAGCCACCAAAAATTATCGAACAGGATCTTTTTCCACTATTGTTTCATGCTAGAGAAAATGCCCAAGAACTAATTACAGATTCCCCAGAAAATCGTCTCAAAGGTTGGCAACGCATTTGTCTGTTTGCGATGTATTTTCGCTCCAGCGTTTTGGAAGTGCCTTCCCTGGGTAAAACCCTAGCCGATGCTTGGCGATCGCCAAACAAATCACCTCAAGCTTACTGGGGTTTATATCCTTTTATCTGGAAACCAAAATGGCAAGATGCCTTTAATCAGTTGCGCTGTCATGGTCGTTTATTAGTGGCACCCATCTTACAAACTTTGATTCTTAATCGTGCTTCCCAGGAAACCCTAAGGTGGGTAGACAAAATTGTTAATTGGAACTTTAATCAAATTATCCCCTGTCATTTTGCGGCGCCTGTTGCCACTTCTCCCCAAGAATTTAGTCAAGCTTTTAGCTTCTTAGAACCAGATCGACAGTCTTGCCTACCTGAAGCAGACCTAAAAACGCTTAAAAAGATTGATGTCTTTCTTTATAAACCTGGGATCATTCCCCCACCACATGGAAAAAATCAGTAGAGCTTGTTTTAGAAAGCTGATGCCTAAATTTAGCTAGTTAGGATCACAAGCATAACTTATAATTTTCCAGCTTAAGTTTTTGAATTTAAATTGATAGATCTAAGCTGATCTTTTCGAGACCGCATGTACTCGCTTCGCTTCGCGCATATATCCTTTAGGGCTGCTCCTCTGGGAAACCCATTTGATATTTAATTACATCTACCTACTTATCTGCTTTTAATCAAGACTATATTGGCAAAAGTTAAGATAGATCAAGAGAAAATTACAGTAAAAATAACATCAATGCATTACTACCTTACTGCTAATCGGGCTTAATCTTTGATCGTCAAAGCTCTAGTGGGATATTTAGACAAGTTAAGTTGTGATTTGATGATTTTTAGTCCTATGCTCCCAAATTTAAACGACTCTCAAAGATGATTACCCTCAAGTTTCTAGATTTTTGCTGCTGCTTAAAATTAATTCACAACCAAAAATTAACCTTAAAAGCAAACTTTAGACAAACATTTTGGTAATCTGTTATTTGGTTATTTTTTCCAAAAAAAGTAACAATTAGGTAAGTTTGAGCAAGTATCGTTCATATTCCAGAGCAGTTATATAATAATGATAACCATTGAAGAAGCCCTATATCTGGTTGATAATGCGATTAAACCAGAGAGATTAAATTCTATTCAAGAACTAATATTGACTCAGTGCTGGTCTGGCAAAACTTATCAGGAAATTGCTGATTCCTCTGGCTATGACCCAGATTATGTGAGAGTGGTAGGTAGCCGACTATGGCAGCTCTTGTCCGAATCTTTTGGCGAAAAGATTACCAAAAATAACTTTCGCTCAATATTGCGACAGCAAGTAGGAAATATTGAGGATAAAAAGAATCTTGGGGGAAGTATCTCTGCTTTAGAATTACCTAATACTCCTGTTCCATTAGATTCAGCTCTATATGTACCGCGTCCTCCGACAGAATCTCAGGCATTTGAAGAAATTATTAAACCAGGAGCTTTAATCCGCATCAAAGCACCACGACATATGGGCAAAACTTCCCTAGTTATGAGGATTCTAGCTCATGCTCAGTCTCGGGGATATCGTAGTGTGAGATTAAATTTGCTGCAAGCAGAAGATAGTGTTTTGGGTAATTTAGAACGATTGTTACGCTGGTTTTGTGCCAATATCACTTTGCAATTGGGCTTTGAATCTTTATTGGATGATTACTGGGATGAAGATTTGGGATTTAAAGTGAGCTGTACTACCTACTTACAAGGATATATTCTCTCTCAGCTAGATAGTCCTTTGGTAGTCACCCTAGATGAGGTAAATCGACTTTTTCGCTATCCGCAGGTGGCTCAGGAATTTCTACCTCTGTTACGCTTCTGGCATGAAGAAGCAAACAACGTCCCTATTTGGCAAAAGCTACGCTTAATTGTCACCCATTCAACTGAAATTTACATTGCTCTCAATCTTAATCAGTCTCCTTTCAATGTGGGGTTATCTCTAAAGTTAGAGGAGTTTGATGGACAACAGGTACAGGAATTGGCAAAACGATATGGATTAGACCAGGATCAGTTTAATATTCAGCCAGAGGACATTAAGTCTTTGTCACAAATTGTTGGGGGTCATCCTTACTTAATTAATTTGGCATTTTGTCATTTAGTTACTCAAAACAACGATATTGCAAAAATAATTCACGAGGCTACAACCGATACTGGAATTTATCGGGATCATTTGCGAAGTTACCTTGTGACTTTAGGGGACTATCCGCAATTGGCTAAAGCCTTCAGAACAGTAATTGATTCTAATGAGGCAGTAACACTTAATTCTATTTCGGCTTATGAACTAGAAAGCATGGGACTAGTAAAGTTAAAAGCGAACGAAACTAAACCTGCCTGCGAGCTGTATCGCATCTATTTTCGCGATCGCCTATAGCTACGACAGCCTAACTTTAATTAGAACTGTCTGATATCTACAGTGTTCAAAATTTTTATTAATAGCATTCCCACATTATTAATCATGGTTCGCTTGTCAGATCAATACCGTATTTAAGAAAAATTAGGTTTAAATGGAGATTATGCTTAATTTAAATGTATTAAATTATACGGCTTGATCTGAATCATAAAGAATGTATTGTAGAATACATTAAAATAATTTAATAACACAAAAAAAATGACTAATAACATTAAATAACCTAAGATTGTTGTAAATTATGATTTAATTTGTGATCATAAAAATTTCGAGCTTTGGAGGAAAACACAACTCTTTTCGATTTAAAACCAGGTCTTATCAAAAATAGCTATGACGACCAGATAAATCTAAAAATATTATTAAGAAAAGTAAACTATTATCTTCAATCAGACTAAAATTCTACTAGTTTAAATTAATCGTTTATATTACTCCATTACCTTGATAAAGCTACTGGAGTTGATGTTGCCAAAAAAATTATCAAGATAAGTGAAAAATTCTGCAATCGGGTACTCATTCAGTAATGGCTTCCCTTCGTTAGTAAAAGATAAATTTGACAGTGGAAGCGTGCTTAGTATTAAGCAGAAAGAGTCGATGGAAGAGAAAAAGTTGCGCCAAGCTCTCCAAGAGAGTGAACGGCGACATGCTTTACTAGCTCAGATTGTCGATGAAGGTCTTTGGTCTTGGGATTTGAGTTGCGATCACGTTGATTATTCAGCGCGCTGGAAATCAATGGTGGGTTGTCAGGGAGGAGAGATTAATCATAGTCCTGTGGAGTGGTTAGTTAGAGTTCATCCCGCAGATATTGCCAAATTAAAACAGAATTTATCCAACTGCTGGCACGGAAGGATTAAGCAGTTTGCAATGGAATACTCCTTACTGCATAAAGATGGTCAATACCGCTCAATGTTCTGTAAATGTATTGCCCTAGACAACTCGATGGGAGAAGTAACCCATTTAATTGGTTCTCAAGCCGATATTAGCGATCGCAAAAAGACTGAAGCACAGCTCAACTATGATGCTCTGCACGATCAATTAACAAACTTACCCAATCGTCAACTTTTTATCCAAAAGCTGAAGGAATTATCTCAACTCGAACATAACCCAGATTACTGTTTCGGAATTTTGTATTTAGATTTAGATCGCTTCAAACATGTTAATCACAACTTTGGACATTTGGTTGGCGATCGCCTCTTAGTTGAAATTGTCAGAAGATTAGAGTCTTGTTTAGGAACTCACGATTTACTAACTCGTATCGGTGGAGATGAATTTGCGATCCTGGTCATAAGTTTGGGTGAAGTAAATTACCCCTCAGAAGTTGCAGCTCATATCCAGCAAAGGTTTTCTGAGCCTATTAAAATTGCTGAGCATTCAATTCTGATTAGTACTAGTATCGGTATTGCTGCCCCCTGTGCCGTCAATGGCTGTTCAACAGTAATTACCTCACAGGATTTGATTAAATCCTTCCAAAATGCCGAAATTGCCATGCATCAGGCAAAGGAAAAAGGACAAGCTTGCAACCGCGTTTATGAATCATGGTGTCATCTGCAAGCCCTAGAAAAAACTAGATCAGAAGACGATTTAAGACAGGCGATCGAACAAGAACAATTTGAACTCCACTATCAACCGATTGTGAGACTAGATGATCAGCAGTTAGTTGGTTTTGAAGCTTTAATTCGCTGGCATCATCCAGTGCGCGGTTTGATTTATCCTGCGGACTTTATTACTCTAGCGGAAGATACAGGGCTAATCACGCCGATTGGCTGGTGGGTATTACGTTCGGCTTGTTTACAAATGGTAGAGTGGCAACAGCAAAATCCTGGTGCTGAGCCGATATTTATCAGTGTCAATATTACAGGTAAGCAATTTTCCCAACCCTATGCGGGAGACATTATTGCTCAAATCTTAGAAGAAACAGGCTTTGATCCCCACTGTCTCAAGCTAGAAATTACCGAAAGCGAAATCATCGAAAACATCACTTTGGTTTTGGCTACAGTAGAAAAGCTTAAAAATCTGGGTGTTCAATTGTCAATGGATGATTTTGGTACTGGTTATTCATCTTTGAGTTATCTGCATTGTTTGCCAGTTGATACCTTAAAGATAGATCGCTCATTTATTCAAGGGATTGAAAGCGATCGCCATCAATTAGAATTAGTAAAAACAATCATCAAGCTAGCAGAGGTATTTGATTTAGATTTAATTGCCGAGGGAATCGAAAGCGAAATCCAAAGTGACCAGTTGCTTGAGCTGCGATGTAAATACGGTCAGGGCTATTTATTCTCCAAACCAGTAACTAGTGCGATCGCCGCTCCCTTAATCAGCTGATGTAGCAGGAGCAAATGAGGGATTACTTCTTAGGAGTTATTTCATATTAGCTATGAAATACTTAAATATTTGCTACAAATGAAATTATCTTGGTTAGTGGTTAGTAAAAACTTATTACTCAGTCCTTCAGTTCGATACGTAGT
>JBCDEP010000237.1:0-6503 GCA_039179675.1 Cyanobacteria bacterium P01_G01_bin.67 | reverse complement strand
TGCTTCTAAAAAGATAAAGTCATCGGGAATCATGTAGTAGGGTAATTTTAATTCTAAATAATGACGTAGTTTGGAAGCAATTAAATTTTCAGAAATTCCTTGAACCAAATTGCGATCGCCCTTAACATAAGCCACGATTCTTTCATTAACTCCCAAATCATTTCTAACAATTACTACTGCTTTTGTAATAGCACCATATTCTTCTAATGCTGCTTCTATTTCCCCTAGTTCAATCCGAAAGCCACGAACTTTTATATTATTATCAATCCTATCTAAATATTGAATATTCCCGTCAGGAAGGTAACAAGCTAGGTCTCCTGTTTTATAAAGTAGAGAATCTGGAGGAGTAGATGAAAAACTTCTGCCATCTGCCTGCATGCGGCTAACCGAATCGCCTTTGCGCCTTCTGCCTTCATTGAAAGGGTTGGGAATAAATTTCTCGGCAGTTAAATCGGGACGGTTCAAATAGCCTCTGGATAGTCCTACTCCTCCTATATGTAGTTCTCCTGGTATGCCTATGGGATTGATTTGTTGTTGGGAATTAAGGATATAAATTTGCGTATTGGCGATCGCTTTACCAATAGGAACTAGATTATTTTTATCTTGTTTACATTTATGGGCTGTTACGTCGATCGCGGCTTCTGTTGGACCATATAAGTTATGTAATTCTGCATTTAATTTGTTGAAGAATTTATTTTTGGTATTGATGGGTAAGGCTTCACCACTACAGATAACTTTTTTAATACTTTTACAGCTAGATATATTAGATTCTTCCAAGAAAACTTCTAGCATAGAAGGAACAAAATGAAGAGTAGTAATTTGTTCTTTATCGATTAGTTCGACTAGATAATTGCTATCTTTATGTCCTTCTGGTTTAGCTATTACTAAACAAGCTCCATTTAACCAAGTCCAGAAAAATTCCCAAACTGAAACGTCAAAACTAAAAGGAGTTTTTTGTAATACCTTATCTTCGCTATTTAATTGATAAGTATCCTGCATCCACAACAAACGATTAACTAAACTACGATGGGTGTTGACTACTCCTTTGGGTTTACCTGTAGAGCCTGATGTGTAGATGATATAGGCTGGGTTATTTGGATGTAGGGACTGGGAGACTGGGAGACTGGGGGACTGGGAGACTGGGGGACTGGGAAAATCTAGATTGATTATTGTTAAATTATTATCAATAAATTTGGCTTGATATTTTGTTTGGATAAGGATTATATTTAGTCCTGTATCTTGGATGATAAAATCGATCCTATTTTGGGGGTAAATTGGATCTAGGGGTACGTATGAGCCACCAGCTTTTATAATAGCTAGGATTGCGATCGCCATTTTTTCGGAACGTTCTAAATATATGCCGACTGGTATTTCTGGTTTGACTCCTATTTCTATTAAATGATTAGCTAATAAATCCGCTTGCTCGTTTAATTCTTGGTAGGTATATTTTTTATCTTCAAAGATTAGAGCGATCGCATCAGGAGTTTTATTAACTTGATTTAAAAATAGTTCGGGGATAGTTTTATCTAGAGGATAATCGACTTTGGTTTGTTGCCAAGATTGGATTAGTTCTTCCTCTTCTGGTAGTAGAATTGATAGTTGTCCTAATTTTTGTTGAGGCGACTCTAGTATTTGGGCTAGTAGATATTGATAGGAGTTAAGGATTTTTGTAATTGTAATATTATCAAAGCGATGCCTTCGGCTAACTTTATGCGTAGCGGTATCCTTTAGGGCGTAATCGCTCTTGTATTGGATTTCAATAGATATTTCTGAGCCAGTTTTTACCAAACAAGTTAAAGGATAATTGTTGGCTTCTTTGACATCAATTCCAGAAACTTGAAAGTCGCGATCGCTTGGAATTGCCTTAGTATCTAATGGATAGTTTTCGAAGACAAATATATTTTCAAATAATGCTGTTTCTCGATCTATATCGCTAACATCTTTAATTATAGCTAAGGGTGTATATTCATACTGTAAGTTATCGATTTGTTGTTGTTGTAGTTTACCCAACCAAGATAGTAATGATTCTGTATCGGATAACTTGACTCGCATTGGTAGGGTATTAATAAATAATCCCACAGCCGATTCTAGATTAGTTAAATTTTGCGATCGCCCTGAAGTAGTCGAACCATAAACAATATCTCGACTATCTGTATAGCGAGCTAAAAGAACAGCAAAAGCGCCTTGAAGAATAGTGTTTAAAGTTAAATTATGTTCTTTGCTAAAAGATTTTAATTTACTGCTTAATTCTATAGATAATTCGATACTTTCAGTTTTAGTTGCTGACTCCAATTCTAAATTTTGTCCGTATATTTTTAAACAAGTAGGTTCGACAAAGCCCTTTAGTTTTGTTTGCCAATAATCTTTAGCTATTTCTAAATCTTGCTGTCTCAACCAAGCTATATATTGCCCATAAGGAATAGGATTTTGACATTGTAAACCATTATAGATAGTAAAAAATTCTTTTAAAATTAAACTAGAAGACCAACCATCTAAAATTATATGATGCTGCGTCCAAACCAATTTATAAACTGTTGCCGATAATTGAATTAAAGCTATCCGAATTAAAGGCGACTGCTTGAGATTGAAGCCTTGTTTTTTATCTGCTATTAAAAATTCTTGTAATTTATTTTCTTGCTCTGATTCTAAATATTCATGCCAATCTTCTGTCACCCAAGGTAACTCAATTTGCTTATAAATAACCTGAAAAGTTTTATCCTTTTTCTCCCATCGAAAAGCAGCCCTTAATACTTGATGTCGATTGATAATTTCTTGCCAAGTTTGTTTAATGCGATTGGGTTCGATATTCCCTTCAAAAGTTAAACATATTTGAGGTGTATAAATATCTGAATCGGGATTGAGAATACTATGAAACAGTATTCCTTGTTGAGTGGGTGAAAGAGGAAAAATATCCTCAATATTTTTTTTATTCATTTTAAATATTATTTAGCATAGGATTAGTGAAGAAATAATTTCAACATTAAAGATCGTCTAGTAAATCGTCTAGCTCATCTTGATCGAAATCCATTTGACTAAAATCTGATGGTGTATAACCGCCTGTATCTTTTGCTACGCAATGTTGGATTAATTCTTGTAATTTAACTAAGTAAGTCTGGGTAATATTTCCTATTTCTATATCGGTATAATTGGCATTGTCGTAAATCCATTTAAGCTTTAATTCTTCGTTGCGGATAATACTATCAATTTCGATCGCGCAACTTCTTTTATCTCTCAAACTCCGCATTTCTCCCGCAGATTTGCTTATGGGATAGAGTAAAGAATCTTGAGTTAATAGGTTATCTATTTGTCCTAAGTAATTGAATCTTATTTCAGCTTGCGGGAAGTTGTTTAATTCTGTTACTTCATCTAAATAACGTAATATTCCGTAACTGATACCATTACTGGGAATTGCTCTTATTTGTTCTTTAATGGATTTGATATTAGCTGCAATCTCAGTATTAGATAAATTTAAAACTAGAGGATAGATTGTAGTAAACCAGCCGACTGTACGAGAGATATCGACATCATCAATAATATCTTCTCTACCATGTCCTTCTAATTCGATTGATAAGTTATTACTGTTATATATTTCTTGCCAAGTTTGAATTAATGCTGTGAGAAGAATATCGTTAATTTGGGTTTTATATGCCGATGAAACTTCTTGTAATAGTTGTTGAGTTTCTGTTGAAGATAAGGTAATAGTAATTGTTTTTGCTTCGGCTAATGTCGATTGGATAAATATTTGTTCTTTAGCAATAATTTTTTGTTGTAACCAATAATTTAGTTCGGGTTTAAAATCGACTTGTTGTAATTTCTCCGACCATTGTTTCCAAGATGTAGTCTTAGGAGGTAATAAAATTTCCTGTTCTTGTTCTAATTGCTGATAAATAGTTTGTAAATCTTCAATAATAATGCGCCAAGATACTCCATCAATAATTAAATGATGAGCAATAATTAATAATCTATCAGCTTGATTACTTCCCAATTTAAACCAAGCTATTTTAAATAATGGTGCTGCTGATAAATTAAAACTAGATTGTAATTCATTCACAATCCTTAGCTGTTCTAATTCGCGATCGCTTTCGGGATAACTAGCTAAGTCAATTGCAACTAAGGGAAGATCGATATCAATGTCTTGGTTAACCTGTTGCCAACCTGTTTTTGCTGATTTAAAAGATAATCTAAGTGCGTCGTGATGTTTTAAAAGAAATGCGATCGAGTCTCTTAATAAATCTTCTTGCAATGGCTGTTTTGCCTCCAACCAAATCGATTGATTCCAATGATGAGGATCTAATAATTCTTGCTCGAAAAACCAATGTTGTATCGGAGTTAAAGGTACACTTCCCGTAACTATTCCTTGCTCTGCTTCTATTTTATGATTCTCTTGGGCTACTGCTGCTAATTCTGCGATAGTTTGATACTGAAACAAGTTTTTAGGAGTTAACTGTATACCTACCTGACTGGCTTTAGCAATAACTTGAATAGCCAGAATAGAATCCCCTCCCAAGGCAAAGAAATTATCTTTTACTCCTATTTCCTTTATGCTTAATAATTCCTGCCAAATCTTGACTAATTTAGTTTCAGCTTCGGTATTAGCAGGAGCGAATTGCCCTTCTCCCCTAGTGGTAAATTCAGGATCGGGTAATGATTTCCTGTCTATTTTGCCATTGGGTGTTAGGGGAAATTTATCTAAAACAACAAACGCAGCAGGAATCATGTAATCGGGTAATCTTTCTGCTACAAATTGACGTAATTCTTGTGTTAATAATTCTCCCTTACTCCCTTGCTCCTTATGCGAAGCGGTATCCTTTAGGGCTGCTCCTCGGCTTGAGATAACATAACCAATTAAATTGCGAGACAGCGCGTTGCGGGGGTTTCCCCCGTTGTAGCGACTTTCCAGGGTGCGATCGCGATTAATAACAACGGCTATTTCTACATCGGGATGAGTGGCTAAGACTGTTTCTATTTCCCCTAATTCAATACGGAAACCCCTCAGTTTTATTTGATTATCAATTCTTCCTAAGTATTCAATTTCTCCATTAGGTAAATAGCGAGCTAAGTCTCCTGTTTTGTATAGAAGATCCCCCCTGCCTCCCTTATTAAGGGGGGTGCGTGATAGCGCGGGGGGATTGGGATTCGGTATAAACCTCTCCGAAGTCAAATCACCGCGATTGTAATAACCTCTGGCTAAACCAGCACCAGCTAAATATAATTCTCCTGGGATGCCAACAGGTAAGGGTTGGAGGTATTTATCTAAGATATAGGTTTTCGTATTTGCGATCGCATTACCAATGGCGGGAGGTTGACTATCTTCTGGTTTAGTTAGAGTAAATGTGGAGTAGGTAGTATCTTCCGAAGGACCATAGAGATTGTAAACTTGCTTTATATGCTGCTGTTGGTATAGTTTATCTACCAAGTCTTTGGGTAAAGCTTCTCCTGCTAAGTTCACGGTATTTACAGTTTCGGGAATAGCATTGATTCTGAGTAATTCCCTGGCAGCCGAAGGCACGGTATTAATTAGGGTAATGGGGATAGAAGATTCTAAACTAGGCAATTCTAAAGCATTTTCCGCTAGAATAACTGCCCCACCACTGGCTAGAGTTACGAAGATTTCAAATACGGATAAATCGAAGCAAATAGAAGTAGAAGCTAATACTCCTGCTAATTGCTCTCGACTAAAGGTATCTTTTGCCCAATGACACAAAGCTACCGCGTTTTTATGGGTTATAGCTACGCCTTTGGGTTTTCCTGTCGAGCCTGATGTGTAGATGATATATGCCAGATTGTTTGATGTTGGAGGATGCAGTAATGGGGGAGTAGATGTGTAGGTGAAAGAGGGAGCGAAGGAATCAGAGGAGTCGAGGTTGACGAGAGTTAGGTTTTTGTCGTTAAAATATGATTTGTATTTTGTTTGGCTTAAGAGGATATTTAATTGGGTGTCTTCGAGAATGTAATCTATTCTCTGTTGGGGATATTTAGGATCGAGGGGAATATAACAACCGCCAGCTCTGAGAATAGCCAGAAGTGCAATAATCATTTTGAAACTACGATAGCCTTGCTCTGTTGTTATGCGATCGCACATTAATCCGACTTTAGTTTCTGCTGTAACCCCCAAAAACCTTAGATAATTAGCTAAATTAAGAACACGACCATATAATTCTCTATAGGTTAACTGTTGATCTTGTATGACTAAAGCTATGGCATCGGGGGTTAATTCTGCTTGTCTTTCAAATAGCTGATGCAAACAAACATCTTGAGGATAATCTACTTCGGTTTGATTGAATTCTTCTAGTAATTGCTTTCTTTCTGCATCATCAAGATAAGCAATCTCTGATATGGGTTTTGTGGGGTTATTGGCAATGGAGTTTAATAAATTCTGGAAATGCTTTGTTAGGCGATCTATTGTTTCGGGTTTGTATAATGCACTGTTATATTCGATCGCACCATGAATTCCCTCTGTGGTTTCTGTCAGAAAGATCGTCATGTCGAATTTGGCGACAGGG
>JBCDEP010000158.1:0-14826 GCA_039179675.1 Cyanobacteria bacterium P01_G01_bin.67 | reverse complement strand
TGGGGACAACACTCGAACAGATTGAGCAAAAGTTGTTTCAGTTCTTAGATTCTAATCAGTTTCTCTCGGCTCGACAAGTTCAAAAGACACTCAATTTCATTTTCTCACTTGTTGCTTAATCTTTTAGTGGGAAGGGAGTACTTCAAATAATTAGTGGTGGAGACACTGATTTAACATCTCCACCACCCCAAAATATTGCTAATTGTTAAATGAGCTAACATTAGCCTAAATCACTGTTAAACACCACCTCGCTTGTCACGGCTTTGACGACGGCGATCGCGCCATTGAATCACTGAGAGGTACAATACTCCTATGCTAAGGAGACCCAAGATGCCGATAGCAACTAGGAAGAGAACATTTAGTAATTCGTTTGTTTCCACAATTTAGAACCCGTTACGACCCCAGACAACCATTGCAATTGACCAGGTGAATAAAGCTAGTATAGTAACCCAGCCCAATGTCAGAATATCCATATTAGTATCTTTGTTTTGAAATATGTATTTATTTTGGCAACTATAAACCCTATCATACTTCTTAAGCGGTATTTTGTGGTGTGAATCGTGCCTAGTCTAGTTACAGAAAGAATTGAATCTGTCAAAGCAGGAATTTTTGGTGCAGGGGCTTTTGCTCTAAGTGAACTGACAATCTCAATTGTTAAATATTCTGTAGTTAACTTGATACTAAAACTTGATGCTGTAGCAATCTCTTGGGATATAACTTGGTTGGTGCAGTTAACGATTGCCTTGGTAAGCGGTTTTTTATTTGGCGTCACTTATCGCTATATCATTCGTGACGATCGCAATTCTCATCTCAATGATGGAGCAGTAATGGCATTTGGCTTAGTACGGGGACTGGCACTAGTGGAAAGTAATTTGATGTTATCTGAGTTATTATCTGTATTGTTTTTAATCATTCAAAGTATTGTTTGTTTTGCGATCGCTCGTTATGTTCTCGATCTAGCAATTAACCGTAAATTGATTAAGCCATTTATCAGTTAACACTAATCAGTTAACAATCGTTTAATTAGACTTTAGCTTTTATGTCCCAACCTACAATCGAAGTTGAACACTTGAGTAAGATATATGGTTCAATAACTGCCATTGAAGATATACATTTTTCCGTAGCTGCGGGGGAAATCATTGGCTTTTTAGGTCCTAATGGTGCGGGCAAAACTACTACGATGAGAATCTTAGCGGGATATTTACCTGCCACCGCAGGAACAGCAAAAATTGCCGGTTATGATGTGCATCGTAATTCAATGAAGGTGCGACGCAATATTGGTTATTTACCTGAAACTCCGCCACTATATCCAGAGATGACGGTTAGGGGATTTTTATACTTTGTCGCCAAAATTAAGGGCATTAGAGCAGGAGATCTCCGCCGTCAAGTGGAGCATGCAATGGAACGCTGTCAATTAAGCGATCGCGCAGATATACTAATTCGTAAACTTTCTAAAGGATATCGTCAACGAGTTGGCATTGCTCAAGCAATTGTTCATGAACCCCCAGTGATTATTCTGGATGAACCGACGGTAGGATTAGATCCCCGTCAGATTATTGAAGTGCGTAACTTAATTAAAAGTTTGGCAGGGGAACACACTATTATTCTCTCGACGCATATCTTACCCGAAGCGAGCATGATTTGCGATCGCGTCACAATTATTAATCACGGGAAAGTAGTCACAACCAATACTCCGAGAGATCTCCAAGCACAGCTAGCAAGTAGTTCTGGATATGAAGTAGAAATCAGCGGGGATGTAGAGCAAATTTATCCTTTGTTGCAATCAGTTGCAGGAGTAATGCAAGTATCTCCCATCGAACATTCTGTAACCAAACATCCAGAGCGTCAATTACTGAAAATTGCTTGTGCGCCAGATATAGAACCAGGTAAAGATATTGCGGCAATAATTATCCAACAAGATATAGATTTATACGAAATGCGCCGTACTCGCCCTAGTTTAGAAGATGTGTTTCTCAAATTAACCACCGAAGAATCTTGGGAAGTTGAGCAGCAAGGCTCATAATTGATTCCTGAGACTTAAGACAAATTTATTTGCAAACTAAAATCCCTGAAGCAACCACTTTCTGAAATTATCGTCCACAGAGCGATCGTGTTGAAAACAATTCTTACCTATGACCAAAAATTTAGAACAAAAGAAAACTTGGTATACTCCTGTTGCTGACATTTATCATCAAGCACGACCCAGTTATTCTCAGGAGTTAGTGGATAGGGCTGTAATTTTAGCTCAACTTAATTCGCAGTCCGAGGTTCTAGAACTTGGTTGTGGCTCAGGAAATGCTACATTAGCTTTTGCCCAGTCTGTGGTTTCAATAACTTGCTGCGAAATCAATCCAGAATTTTGTCAGCTAGCACAGCAGAATTGTCAAACATATCCTCAAGTTAAAATCCACAATACGTCATTTGAAGAGTGGGAACTAGAAGCCAATAAATTTCACGCCGTTTTATCGGCTAATTCTTTTCATTGGATTTCACCTACCATCAAATATACCAAAGCCGCTCAAGCGATGCTAAAAGACGGATATTTGATTCTGCTTTGGAACTTAACCCCCGAACCTCCCAAAAAAATATTTAAAGCTTTAGAGGAAGTTTATCAAGTTTATGCTCCTTCTTTGTTTCGATATGAAGGGGCAAAAATTCAGTCAGAAATTCTTAACGATTTTCGACAAGAGATATTGGATTCTGGTTATTTCGGAGATTTGGTTAGCGAGCAAATAGCTTGTCAAATCTCTTACAGCATCGATCAATACCTCAATCTAGTTAAAACCTTACGAAGACTAGAACCACAGACTACAGCAGTACTTTTTCCCAAACTTAAAGAGCGGCTTCAAAGTTTTGGCAATCGCGTAGAACTTTCATTTCTCTCTGCTGTCCATGTTGCTAGAAAAATTTGCTAATCGATGAGTCGAAAAGATGTCATGGAGCTTAATCTTCGTCGGAAAAAAATTTTGGCTAAATTTCTCACCAGAGAAGGAATTTATTACACTGATTATTTTTATTATTATTTGGATGAAGTAGCAGCGCAAGCTAATTTAACTTCCGAAATAACTTAGCATAGCTGATTTTGGCGATCGCCAATTTTTAACATTTTAACAATTAAATAATATTTTTCTTCTGACTGTGATAACTACATCTTAAGCCAAAGAGTAACTATTGATACAGAAATACTCAACCTGAAATTAGCTTAATAGAAAGGCTGGCTCAAGATCAAAAGTAGCCAAATCTGCTGTTGATAGCTTTTTAAAACCTTCCATCTAATACAATCCAGATCATTTTAATCTACATATTCAGCAATGGGAGCATCTGAGCAACTAAAAATAAATCTCAATTTTTTGTCCATATATTTATTTAAGTATGAAAATTATTAAATTTATCATCGGACTTGTCTTAGGAATATTAGTTTTAGTAGTTCCTTTAACCCAGTTTCAAGCTGCACCAATCGAACCATTGCAAGAACTGGCAGTACAGTTAGATGGTAGAAAAAAACCTTTAGATACGGTCGCCAAAGAAACTGTTTCCCAGATACATGGTAAAGCTAGCTATAGTGCAGCAAATGGGGAAAAGCTAGACTATCTGCAAACTTATCTCTCTTTATGGTTTAATAACCGTGATTGGAACCAGGAACCCTTTGTTTTATTTAGCTATCGTCCTTTAAAAGAGCAATTAGGATTTGATGCCGATCGCAAATATTTTTCCTTCACAGAATTGCTGGAATCTGAATTAGGTGCAGTGATTCTAGAGGCTAGGGAAAAACAAGCAGATAATATCACCCTTAGTCGAGATGAAAGAGAAGCTTTGACAGTTGAAAATCGCTTAGCCTTAATGGTTGCTACTGTTGGCGATACTCAGCTACCTTTAGTGCCTCACCCTAAAGATATCAAAGGTACTTGGGTCGCAATTGAAGAGGCAGAACAGTATTATGATGCAGCAGCAGCGGCGACAGCACAAAAATACTATCAAGAACTGAAGCAAACTTATCGTAACAATCCCCAGAATGAAGTAAGTCTAGGCGAGATCGCATTAAAGTTAGAGACAGAATTAGCGTCATTAAGTCCCGATGTCTATCCAGAATCAGCACCCCTGGCACGCGAAGTAAAATTTTATAGTTTACATCCTTTTGCTAAAGCCTGGATTTTGTATGGTTTGGCATTTATCGTGATGTTAGTTGTTACCCTGTTTGACTCCGTTAACTTCTACTGGGGTGCGGTGGGCATTTTTAGTACAGGACTTTTGATCCACGGCTATGGCTTCCTAGAAAGAATGCAGATTGCAGGTAGACCACCCGTTACCAACATGTACGAGTCGGTGATCTGGGTTGGTTTTGGCATCAGTGCGATCGCCTTACTGTTTGAGTTCATTTATCGCGCCAAGTATTATCTCCTAGCGGCGGCACCACTATCTATAGTTTGTTTAATTCTGGCTGATAGCTTACCTGCTATTCTCGATCCCTCAATCAAACCCTTGGTTCCTGTCTTGCGGGATAACTTCTGGTTAAGTATTCATGTCCCAACTATTACTCTTAGCTATGCTAGTTTCGCCCTTGCTTTAGGTTTAGGGCATATTTTACTGGCGAACTATCTATTTGCCCCTAGCAACAAAAAACTTCTTCGTAGCCTGGCTAAGTGGAATTATGGTGTCTTGCAGGTTGGGGTATTATTACTCACCACTGGCATCATTCTAGGTGGAATCTGGGCGCACTTTTCCTGGGGACGCTTCTGGGGTTGGGACCCGAAAGAAACCTGGGCATTAATTGCCCTTATGTGTTATGTTGTCCCTCTTCACGGACGCTTAGTCGGTTGGTTAGCAGACTTCGGTATGGCAGTTACCAGTGTAGTAGCCTTCAACGCCGTGTTGATGGCTTGGTATGGGGTCAACTTTGTCCTTGGCACTGGATTACATAGCTACGGCTTTGGTACAGGTGGTTCAACAGTGTTTATTGCAGGCTTTGTTGGTTTGGATTTGCTGTTTGTTCTCGTTACCGCAGCTAGATATAAGGGCTGGTTTGGCAGTAATGAAAATTTGATTGAAATTGACACGCCAGTAGAACCAATGATGCCTGTGGAAAGATAAATTTTACTTTTCTCAATCTAAATTTCAATTAATCTGTAAAAGCCTAATGCCATCTTCAATATAGTGTTAGGTCTTTTTTATACCTAATCTACTCCCAACAAAGATAGTGAGTCGCAGTGACAACCTTGAGTATTTGGATAATATACACTCATATACATCGAACTTTGATTTTATGAGCGATCACAAACTAGACTTTTCGATTAGAAAATTTACTTCAGAAGATATTAATACCGTCTCCCAACTGAAGCAAAATTCTATCCGTAGTTTAAATTCTAGAGACTATACTTATAAGCAGACCGAGGCATTGATTGATCGCTACTCAAGAGAATTTAATTCTGGGGAAGTAGCTTTTATAAATCATATTGCTACCTTCTTCGATGCTTTGTCAAATCCATCATCAGATTTGGATCAAGCAAAGGCTTTAGTTGCACACATGGGCGATCAAATAATTGGTTATGCTGCTATCAGTAATCTAGACTGGTTGAACAATAGTCAAACTCTTTACGAGCTGTTTGTCCATCCAGAATATATCCATAAAGGAGTTGGCACAAAACTTTTGCAAACTTTAGAAACAAATGTTGAAGGTAATTGTAAAGTTATTAACTTATTTGCAAGTCTTACTGGGGAACCGTTTTATCAGGCAAATGGGTACAGGATTGTCGAACATTCTAGTTTTTTTATCAAAGGAATAAAAATTCCCATTGTTCAGATGGAAAAGTGGCTAGTTACACCTTCAGAGACTGAACAATTTTTCTGGGATATATCTCAGCAAGGAAAGAGAAATATTGAATGGTTAGTTACCGAAACCGAGGCTTTCTTCCGCGAAACATTCAATTAACAAATCAAAACATTTGATCGGTCACAATATAGCTAAATCTATTGATAAGTAATGAAAATATCTAATATTCAAGAAGCAAAGTCGCAGCTATCAAAAATATCAACCACGCTTTAACTATAGAAAAACTTTCCCTACATCATCAAGATCCTTTAGATTGAATTTTATCGCTCAAGCAATGTCTGAAAATCGAATAATTGTTACACACGTAGCTTAGCTATTAGGTAATTAATTTTGGGTGACTACTTAAACAACAAATAGCCAATAAAAGCGATCGCTTCAGTGAAGCTACACCATAACCTGGGAAATTGCCCACCTTGATACCATTCGTGAATATCAGCTACCAGCGAGCATTGATTCTGGTTGAATTGGCTGAGGCTGATTCAGGGGATCGAATCCCAATTGCTCACTAATTCTTTCTCTGGCTAAAACTCGATATTGCCACAAATGTTCACCAGCAGCACATAAACCTAAATACATATTCAGAAATTGTGGCTTAGTGCGCAGAATTATCCACAGCTGTCGCCAGAATTGAGCGCGAATTTCTTGCCTTTGCCAACCTTGACGCCAGAATAATTGAGCAACCAATCTCAATGCTTTACCTGGTGGAAAGTGCATATTTTGCTGCAATCTAGGATTGATTGTAACCCTTAGGCAATGCTCAAAACAACGACGAAGATAGTTGTGAGGTTCGTACATTAACCAAAGTGCTTCTAGGTATTCCTGGGCAATTTCCGTGAGGGGACGAGTAGGAATAAAATTCATTAACGAATTCTGATCACCGCTACTGGTAACATCTGACAATAATCGCTGTTCTAATTTGAGCCTTGTCCACAGAGCCGTGTTTGGTATGGCTTGGAGAATGCCGAACATCGGTTGGGGAATAGTTGTTTCTTCGACAAAAGCATTGATCCGTTTGCCCGCTCCAGCTTTTTCGCCATCAAAACCAATGATAAATCCTGCATAAATCAGTAATCCAGCTTGATTAATTGTCCGACAGGCTTCTACTAAGGGGTGGCGAGTATTCTGAAACTTGCGCGTGACTTTTAGACTATCTTGATCGGGGGTTTCAATACCCAGAAAAACAGCATAAAAGCCTGCTTGAACCATTAAATCAAGTAGTTCAGTATCTTCTGCTAAATTGACTGAAGCCTCTGTAAAAAAAGTAAAGGGATATTTGCGTATTTGCATCCAAGGAATCAGCTCTCGTAATAAGAGTTTTACATTGCGCTTATTACCAATAAAGTTATCGTCAACCATGAAGATCGAACCACGCCAGCCTAAATCATAGAGAGTTTGCAGTTCAGCAATAATCTGGGCAGGTTCTTTGGTACGAGATTTGCGACCATAGAGGTTGGTAATGTCACAAAATTCGCATTCAAAGGGACAGCCACGAGAAAACTGTACCGCCATCATTAAGTATTGATCTCGCTGGAGTAATTCAAAGCGAGGCATCGGACTTTTGGTAACATCTGGCTTCTCCTCTGCACGAAAGATTCCCTTGAGTTCCCCTTGGGTGATCGCCTTAAGGAACTTTGGTACGGTAATCTCTCCTTCATCCAAAATCAAATAATTAGCACCAGCAGCGAGGGCATCTTCGGGAATTGAAGTAGGATAAGCGCCCCCCACAGCGACTTTCTTGCCTAACCTGACTGCTTTTTCAATCTGAGCCAGAAAATCCTGTTTTTGAGCCACCATCGCCGACAGAATAACTAGGTCGCACCAATCCCAATCGGCAGCATCTTCTTCCTCAACATTGCGATCGCAAAACCGAATTTCCCAATCTGGTGGCAGCATCGAGGCTACAGTAATAATTCCTAGAGGGGGAATAAAAGTTTTCAGTCCAGCAATTTTCATGAATTCATCATAAGACCAAAAGGTTTTGGGAAACTGGGGATAAAGTAACAAAATTCTCATTAGACAGTCCTCTAACTATCATCAGACTTGGATTTTGCTCTCGAACTAACTACTGCAACCTGGGCTTCAAACAGCAATGTATATTCCCGATAAATATTCGTGAGCATCTTAAAACAAGAACTTGAAGAACTTGTGAGCAAGATTTGAGCCAATATCATTGACTAGATTTAGTGTAGGAATTACAGACCTTGGTTGAAAATGAGTTTCTGTAACTTCTTTGAGAGTTGACTTATCTGATCTTGTGACAGTCACAAAGACATTACCCCAAGATTTAAGATTTAATAAAGAAAATACCAACTTCGATAGTCAAATTTGATCTCTCTGCATCCTTGCCACCGACTGGTAATACAATAACCTCATCGATTCTATGCCAAAATAACATCCAACAGACCAATAGAGCCGACAAAATCTGTAGATTATAAACATTGTAAAATGTTTGGACTGATAATCTAATGACCAACAAAAAGAGTCTTGTCGTAGTTGGTAACGGTATGGTTGGTCATAAATTCCTGGAACTGATGGTACAGAAAGATGTATCCCAAGAGTGGAATTTAGTTACCTTCTGCGAAGAATCTAGAGTAGCATATGATCGCGTTAACCTTAGCGGTTACTTTTCAGGAAAAACCGCAGCGGATCTGACCTTGGTCGAACCAGGGTACTATCAGGATCATAATATTGAAATTCATATCGGCGATCGCGTTACTAGTATTGATCGCGGCAATAAAACAGTAACTTCGGCTAATGGCGCAGAGATCAGATATGACAAGCTGATCTTAGCAACGGGTTCGTATCCTTTTGTTCCTCCGATTAAGGGTAACGATAGCCCTGGTACATTTGTCTATCGCACCATCGAAGATTTAGAGAAAATGGAGACTTGGGGTAAACAGTCTCAAATCGGCGTGGTTGTTGGTGGCGGTTTGCTGGGGTTAGAGTGCGCCAACGCTCTACAGTCAATGGGTTTAGAGACTCATGTTGTAGAGTTTGCCCCCCGGTTAATGCCCGTTCAGATCGACGAAGTGGGCGGGTCAGTACTCAAGAACAAAATTGAAGCGTTAGGTATTCAGGTACATACCAGCAAGTCTACGACCAATATTGTCAGCGAAAACGATAAGTTGGTCGACAGCTCGATTGGATATGCTGAGGAAA
This sequence comes from Cyanobacteria bacterium P01_G01_bin.67, assembly GCA_039179675.1. Lineage (GTDB taxonomy): Bacteria > Cyanobacteriota > Cyanobacteriia > Cyanobacteriales > Xenococcaceae > Waterburya. The sequence goes on along the minus strand of JBCDEP010000158.1, from coordinate 5,840 downwards.
CCTCGGCATCCCTCTCGCTAAAAATGGAATTTGCCGACGGTGGAGAATTAGCTACCGATATGATTGTTTTTTCTGCTGGGATTCGTCCCCGGGACGAATTGGCGAGGGAATGTGGTTTGGAATTAGGACAGCGTGGAGGGATCGTCATTAACCAAGACTGTCTGACTAGCGATCCTGATATCTATGCGATCGGCGAATGTGCTTTATATAACAACCGTATCTTTGGCTTAGTGGCACCTGGTTACACGATGGCGGAAGTAGCCAGTGACAGAATTACCGCAGCAGGTTCCCAAACTTTTGAGGGTGCAGATATGTCTACCAAACTCAAGTTGTTAGGGGTAGATGTCGCTAGCTTTGGAGATAACTTTGGGCGTACCTCTGGGGCAAAGGAATTAGCCTTTAACGATACGATCAACGGCACTTATAAAAAGCTGGTAGTCTCTGAAGATGGCAAGTATTTACTTGGTGGGATCTTGATCGGCGATGCCTCCGCATACGGTAATCTCTTACAGCTGGTACAGAATAAAATAACTCTTCCTCCTCACCCCGAGGATTTATTAGTCCCGCCTAGAGAAGGAGCCTCTGCACCCCTGTTAGGAGTAGATAACCTGCCTGATACGGCGCAAATTTGTTCTTGTAATAACGTATCTAAAGCGGATCTTTGTGGGGCAATTTCTGATGGTGTAAGGGATCTGGGAGAATTAAAGCAATGCACTAAAGCAGGAACTGGATGCGGTGGTTGTGTTCCTTTGGTTAAAGATATCTTCAATACCGAACTGAAGAAAGCAGGAGTGGAAGTCAAAAATCATGTCTGTGAACACTTTGCCTATTCCCGTCAGGAGCTATATCATCTAGTGCGGGTAAACAAAATCAAAACTTTTGCCGACCTGTTGGCACAACACGGCACGGGTCAAGGGTGCGAAGTCTGTAAACCCACCGTAGCATCAATCCTGGCTTCTACTTGGAATGAACATGTTTTAGCAACTCCCCATGTCGGCTTACAGGATACCAACGATTATTACTTAGCCAATATTCAGAAAGACGGTACCTATTCTGTCATTCCTCGCGTACCTGGTGGGGAAATTACTCCTGAAAAACTAATTGTCTTGGGGAAAGTAGCTCAAGAATTTGGACTCTATACCAAAATCACTGGCGCACAGCGGGTAGACTTATTTGGTGCCAGGGTAGATCAGTTACCTGCGATTTGGAAAAAACTAGTAGACGCAGGTTTTGAATCTGGTCATGCCTACGGAAAAGCCTTGCGTACGGTCAAATCTTGTGTGGGTAGTACCTGGTGTCGCTTTGGGGTAGATGATTCTACAGGTTTAGCCATTGAAGTCGAACAACGCTATCGTGGTTTGCGATCGCCCCACAAGCTAAAATCCGCTGTCTCTGGCTGTACTCGCGAATGCGCCGAGGCACAGGGTAAAGACTTTGGCATTATCGCTACTGAAAACGGTTGGAACCTATATGTTTGCGGGAACGGTGGCATGAACCCCCGTCATGCAGTGCTATTAGCTACAGATATCGATAAGGAAACCCTGATTAAATATATTGATCGCTTCTTGATGTTCTACATCCAGACTGCCGATAAACTGCAACGTACTTCTGTCTGGTTTAGCAAACTTGAAGGTGGCTTAGACTACCTCAAGAGTGTCGTCATTGATGACTCTTTAGGAATCTGCGACGAACTAGAAGCCCAAATGCAGCACTTAGTAGACACCTATCAATGTGAATGGAAAGCCACTATTGAAGACGAATCCAAACTGCAACGCTTCCGTCATTTTGTAAATAGCGATCGCCCAGATCCTACCCTAGCCTATGTGGAGGAAAGAGGACAAAAACACCCCGCCACCGAAGCAGAAAAAGAAAGTTTAACAGTAACCCCATAAACAAACTGTAAGGGCGAACAGCCGTTCGCCCATTAAAGGAGAAATCAAATTAATGGTTCAAGCAATATCCAATAACGAAACCGCGACACAGTGGCAACCCGTGTGTCAAATTAACGACATTCAACCCAACACAGGAGTTTGCGCCCTATTCCACGATCAACAAGTCGCTATTTTCCGCGTCGGTGCAACCGATCAAGTCTACGCCCTATCTAACTACGATCCTTTTAGTAAGGCTTATGTCTTATCTCGCGGTTTAGTAGGCGATCGCCAAGGTATCATTAAGGTCGCAGCACCCATCTACAAGCAAAATATCAATCTACAAACAGGGGAATATTTAGATAATCCTGAAATTCAAATTCCTACCTATCCAGTCAGGGTAGTTGAGGGTGAAGTGCAGTTAGGTAACTAAGTTTCAATAGTTAGTCAAGTTATAGATGATCGTTTTTCTGTAAAGGGCGATCGCTTTTTCTAAATTTAGTTTATGGTCATTCTAAATAAGTAGGTAGATGTAATTAAATACAATTAATCATCTAATATTTATTTCCCAAATAAAAGCGATCACTTTTATTTGAGAAATAGAGGCGATCGCATTATTATTAAACCATCAATAGTTTATTTCTTACCGATGTTGCGAGCCATGTTGCGGAACATATCCATACTAGTTCCTTGGGGACGTTTTCTAGGAGTAGTTTTTACTGGCTCAAAAGTATTGTTTATATTTTGAACTGGTTGAACACTAGGGGTATTAAAACTAGCTCCGCTAATATTGTTATTTAAACCATCGACAATTCTACCATCAGAAGAAGATACTTCTTTTTCAACTGCAAAGCCATCGGGATTCTTTAACGTTTTGGGAAAAGTGTGTCTTACTCGGACAGACTTTCTCATGTAACTGATATCACCCAAAGTCTGAGCATCATCTTCACTGAGAAAGAAATCTTTGTTAGCCATTTTCTTATGCTTTTATTAAGTAAGTTTTAGATCTGGTATCTTGCTCCCTATGAGGGTACTGCCATAGCTCCAGTCTTGTTGCAAATCAATTAGTAAAGCTGATTTCTATTTTTTGTTCGCTATAGCTAGCAATCCAAATAAAGTTCAATTATTAACTACGATCAGGGAAGTAAAATAAATTGCACTTTGCTCGGATAACATATATTCTCATCAATGGTAATTGTAGGTATTTTTGGGTAGTATAATGATTTTTTGCCCTAAATATTTTCAAAACTCAATAAATACTTTACATAAGTTAACTCAAAGCAGAAAAAAACTTTCTCGGTTATTTTTATGAGTATAATTGCTTATTGAAATAGAGAAAAAATGCTGTATTTGACTTATTTTGAGGTCTTAATTAGATTCCAATGCCCCAGATTCAAACAGTCTTAATAATTAATGTTTAGCAGTTATTAATTTCATTTCTTGAGAAAAAACTTGCAGTCACTTAGCATACTCTTCTTTGGGAAAATCTATTCTGAACTCATGGTTCTGCTAATCTAAATACTCAGATCTTATATGGTAGAGCTAAATTGTTAAATGCCCAGGAAAGTTATTATTGCTTCTGATGCTCAAATTGTTGTTGATGCTGGTGCTGCGGTAGCTAATTGTGGCGGAAATGCCGTTGACGCTGCCTTGGCGGCAACTCTTAGTTCCCTGTGTACTAATTTAGGCATCGTTGCCCCTGGTGCTAGTGGGTTTATTACTATCTGGCGCGAGGGAGAACAGCCCACAGTTATTGATGCTTATGCCGAGATGCCTGGAAGAGGATTGGATCAAGTCAAATTTGGCAGCGGCATGAAGGAAGCTTGGTTCAACTATGGTGGTGGTACCAAGACAATGGTGGGCTATGGTTCAGTGGCTACTCCAGGCATGTTTGCTGGGTTGGATTTGGCGTCCCAAAAATATGGCAATCTTCCTTGGTCAGAAATAGTTGCCCCTGCGCTGCAACAGGTGGCAAAGGGGTTTCCACTTTCTGGAGTTGCGGCTGAATATTTTTCTTATACTCATAAAGCTATTTTCGGCTGGCATCCTGACAGCTATCAAGCTATTCATCAAGCAGATGGCAATCATCTTCAATCACAAGATCAAGTTTTGCTCCAGGACTTGGCTGATAGTTTACAGCTTATTGCCACACAAGGTGTTGATGTTCTCTATCGTGGAGAGTTGGGAGCAAAAATTACCGCAGAAATCCAAGCTAACCAAGGATTGCTTACCGCCGCGGATTTAGACCATTATCAGGCTATTGAGAGATCGCCAATTATGATTGATTTCGGTGACTGGTCAATTGCAACGAATCCTGCTCCAGCGGTTGGGGGAACTTGCTTAGCTGCTATGCTGCTGCTAATATCTCAGAGATCGCTTAAAAAATGGAATGCAACTACAGTTAGGGAAATAGCGGCTATTCAACAGGCGGTATTACAATATCGCTGTAATTATTTAGACGGGATCGCAGCGGAAAAGATCGATTCTGAAGCATTTCGTTTACTGGAGATGGCAGCCCAAGATGACTGGCAGCAACTAACAAAATCTCCTTCGACGATTCATATCTCTGCCGTTGACAGTGATGGTTTGGCTTGCTCAATCTCCGCTTCCTCGGGATATGGTTCGGGAGTAATGGCAGGCGGTACTGGTTTATGGCTTAACAACTCTCTAGGAGAAATTGAGCTACAACCCCAAGGTTTACATGACTTATCTCCAGGGACTCGTCTCACCTCTAATATGGCTCCGACCATCTGTCGCCATACCGATGGTCAGGTGCTGGCAATTGGTTCTCCTGGGGCATCCCGCATTACTACGGCGATCGCTCAGGTACTATTTAATTTTGTAAACTTAGATTTACCTTTAGCACAGGCAATATCCCATCCTCGAATGCACTTTGAGTATTTTAACGATGTTCCTGCGATCGCTTTTGAAACTGGGTTAGATGTTGCTGAACTAGAATTGAATAGCCGCCAATTTGAAGAACTCTCGATGTATTTTGGTGGAGTTCAAGCAGCTTTAGGTCATCCTACTGCTGGTTTAACTGCTGCCGCTGATCCCCGCCGAATAGGAGGAGTTGCCTGGGGGGAAAATTAAAATTTGGCAACTTTGGCTTTTCCCCAAAATATGACTGAAACTAACGCTTTAGGATCTCAAACATTCTTTACGCTATGAAATAGTCATTTATTTGCTATGGTTCTCGACTCCACAAAGCTAATCCCCCTCCTCTGCCTCTTGCTGCAATTAGATTATCTTTAATTAAAAAATAACGAAAAAAAGCTTGGTCTTTTAGTCCTTGATCATGAAAATTAGCCTCTGCTTCTAATCCTCTTCTAAGATAACCACTATATAATTTTACCCCTAGTACAGTTAGCTCAAGGGAGGTGAAGTCGAAAGCTAGAATTTTCTTGTCTGGCACAAACTTTACGGGACCGCTTAAGGATAGTTTTAGAAAACTCAATGCTACGGAATTTTTTACTCGTCCTGCATTAGGAGTTGATTGTTGAGCACTTTCATAGGTGATTTGAATCTTGAGCCATTGTGGTATAAATTTTCCTGCACCTAAGACGATCCCAGCTCTTTTTCTAGTTTTCTTGGTTCCAGTAATAAACCGTAAGCTCCAACAACCGAGTAAATCTGACAGAGAATAGTCTGTTTTTGCTTTACGGGAACACTTTTCTAATTCTAGTAAACTTGTAACTACTTCAGATGCGTCTGGTAATTTAGACTGATTAATTTTATGATTAGCTACTTGCTCTATGGTTGAGAACTTATCTGTCATGATTTACTTAAAATATTGAAAATATTTAGTTGATTTTGCAGGCTAGTTACTAGCTCTAATTGCTGATAGACAAAATACAGCTTTGTTTTTGATTAAACTCTTATTAGTATTATGCTTAATCTTAATCGATAATAGTAACCAGTAAAAAAATGATAATGTAAGAATATAAACAGATATTTGATACTCAATTAATA
>JBCDEP010000157.1:0-14990 GCA_039179675.1 Cyanobacteria bacterium P01_G01_bin.67 | reverse complement strand
GGTCAAAGGCGATCTCCTGTAGTAACTAATAAATAATTGCCAAAATCACGATGGCAATAATATCAATTAGCAAATGACTTTTAATTCGCCTTATTCTGGGATCTTTCCCGGTGGCAAAGTGGTTTAAAAAGCTGTTATCAAGGTTATTAGCCCAGGTATGAGAAGATTTTTTATAGATGGAGGAACAAAACCATTTACCAAAACTTTTGATTGATAAACTTAGCCACTTTTTACCTTACTATAGTCGTTCTAATTAATTTCCTGCTCCTTCTAAGCTATCGTTTAGAGAGAACAGGGAACAGGGAACAGGGAACAACATTTACAACGCTCAACTTTAGAGCTTTACCCGTCAGGTTTCTATTTAGAAGGACTATATTTTTTTCTTTCAATTTAAGATGCATTTACCCTAGCTTTAGTTCACATCAAAAGTAAGAGCCTGTTCCTTTTCTTTTTAGTTAAAAGTAGCCAGAAAAATCAGAAAAATTAAAAACTATTAGTTTCATAATCAAAGCAGTTTAGTGGTGTTTAATATGCCGCCGTTCATTATGACCGCGTCTCCTATGATGATTGCTAAATCGTCCGTGAGCAGAATTACGTCGGTGACGATTTGAGACACGATGGTTGCGACCATGATGGTGGTCATCTTCATGATTAGAGTGGAAGTCATCATGGTTACGATGATGTTCGTGTTGCTGATGTCGATGATGTTGTTTTTTCTCGCGCAACAAATTAAATATATTAGCTTCAGCAGATTTAACCGCCCCCAAAGAAAGCAAAATTGCTAAAACTAAGGTGGATAATTTAGAAAATTTCATGCTGTTTTATCCTCAAGCAAATTTTTCTATTCCATACAATAAGCAATATAGATTTATGAACTTAATTATTCCTTAATAAAATCTGAGGACAACTGTAAAATTAACTTGATAATTACTTAGTATTAGTCAAGATGGTCTATGTCAGTTTAGTTTAGCAAGCAAAGTGATCGCACTCTTTCCCTAATCATTTTTTACCCTTGCTTCAAAGAGGCTAAATCAGCAAGGAGTTTATTTTAGGCGAAGCGTTATGGTTTAAGACACCCACTAGAAGACATTGCCAAATACCATAAGAAGAAGCTGGATAGCGATCGCTACAGAGAAAAATCAATTCAATCACAATTGGGAAAATCATAATGAATTATTTGGTTGTTCCGATTAAACTTATGACTGTATTGGGGATAAGCACCAGCAAAAAAGGATCGAGGGACTCTTTTTTTATATTTTTTTCTGGCACTGCTTAGCCAAACAACCGTGAGCATTCAGTGAAATCACTGATGAAATAATTCTTTTCATAATCTAGGTTTAAAGTTAGATAACAAAACGCGCAACTAAACCTTTTAAATAAAAACTTTTGCCGATAACAATTACTGCCAAATCTCAATTTTGATTTGTCTATCTTGTGCTGAGTATATTGAATTAATCAAGTCAACAATAAAGTAGCAGAAACCCTAACAATATACTTTTGAATAGGCATAATCAAAAAAAATACAACGAGGCTCAAAATCTCCTTATTGGTTATAAATAGACTAAAGATAAATGAAAATTCTTTGTCCTATCTGCTCTGATATTTTGCTTCGTCATCTTGATCGAAGTCGAATATCATGGTTTTGTCAGCGATGTCATCAAGAAATGCCTAATTTTAATTTGGTAAAATTCAATAGCATTCAGAAAAAAATTCGGGCATCCGACAAACACCTTGATAATCATGAAAATAGTAATCTTAAGAGTCCAACTGAAAATATTTATCAAGCCATTCAATACCATTCTACTACTATTGATTTATTCGTTAATCAAAATAAAACAAGATTAGAAGTTATTAGTTTTATCTTGAATAAAATCGATCTACTTATAGTTAATACCTGTTTTGATCATCAACAATATAAAATCGATATAGAATCTTCATCAAGTCAACCAAAACATCAAAGATTCAAAATAAATACATTGATCAAGGCAAAATTTTTAAGAGATAGCGAAATTATTTTGTTACGTATTTGTCAAGCAATATTGGTTGCTGATAAGTCAATTCTAAATAAGGCAATTCAACAAGAATCAAAAATTTCTTCTGTCAATTTAAAATTCCAAATTGAAAAAACTTACATTGTTGATTTAATAAAAACGTTAGTAATTGACTTTATTAAATCCATCGCTTTAGATTCATCTCAAAATATTGATTGTTTTACTTCTGAAATATCTGGTTATTTTGAAATAGTAATAAGCTTGATGATTAGTTCTGGCTTAAAAATAGATGCTCCCCAAAACTTATTATAGACAGTGTTTATGGCATCTCTTCCTTCGCCTTTTGCTGCTTCGGAAGTACAGAAAATATCATCAGGGTCGTAGACAGTGCCACAGTCATTAATGTTAAGCTCTAGCAAAGAATCCAGTCAAGAAGTCTGCGGTAATTATTGCAGTTGTTACTAAAATAATATCTGAAACCTTGTTTTAGATTTTCAAATAGTTTCTAGCTTTTAGATTAGAATTTAGGGCGTTATACCAATACTCAATAGGATAGCGATCACCCCATAAAAGAATTAGCCCTGGCTGCAATTAACCAGGACTGGAGTATTAGTTCTAAAATCAATGAAAGAGAGGAAATTTAGTAGCCATAACCTTGAGGAAGGTACTGATTTAGGTCAACTTGGTCTTGAATATTAGTTTGAGTCGCATCTTGGTCAATTACGTTGAAGTTACCTACCGCAGCAGCTTCGTTAGCATTCTTTTGGACAGAAGTTTGAGCATCAGGGTAGTCAGGAACACCGTAAGCACCCAAGTCTAATTGTTGTTGTAGGCTGTGTTGTGTAGCATCTTGGTCGATGTAGTTGGCAGTGCCAACAGCAGCAGCAGAGTTAGTGTTGTCTTGAATGCTAGTCGAGGAATCCTGAGCGAAAGCAGCTAGAGGAGAGAAAGCGATAACTGTAGTTAGAAGAGCTAGAGTAGATTTTTTCATGGTTTTGTACCTAGTTAAAATCAATAAGAGTGTGTTTTGCTTACATTCTCTAGATACGGTTGATTTATTTTTTTATGCAGATCTATTTCTACATCGTCTAAGAGTATTGGTAAAGCTTGATTATAGACATTACCACTCTAAGATAGGATGAGATTAAAAACAAAACTAAAAGAATTAAAACAATTGATCGGGGACTGATCGGCGATCTCTTTTATCGTCTAGACAGTCAGATTGAGAAACTAGACATAGCAATTAAAGCTTATTATCTTTCCATTAGGGTTGCTCAAATCAGAAAGAAACTAAAAGCTAAAATTGGGACTTAGCTAAATTTAAAAAATTATCTAGTCAACCTGAAGCCGCTAATGCTTAAACTTTGGCACAGACACCCTTTCCGACTAATGCAATATCTAGAATGGGTTTTGTTGGGAATTGCCCTCTTAACGGCATTTAGCGCGGTAATTCCCCATCCTCGTCGTCATTACTGGGTAGCTCATCCTCCAGGCTTGAACTGGGCGGGAATTGGCTGTATTGCTGTATTGGGTTTAATGAGTTTAAGACTGCCCCACAAGGGTCATTTGATGCCACAGCTTTATATTATGCTGGGGTTTATTTGTAGCTGGTTGGCGATCGCCTTAATCAATCGTGGAGAGCGTGCTTTTCCGGCATTATTATTAGTGGTAGTAATTCGTGGCTGTTTGCTGTTTGATTGGGGTGGCAGAATTGCAGTAGCTTTATTGACCTACTGTTCTTATTTAGCTTTACAGATCATGGGAATGATGCGGGTGACATTTTGGGGAATTTCCTTGGGAAGACCTTTGCCGCCAATTTTGCGTCGTTTGCCACCAGAGGAATTACGCCGAGTGTGGTTTGGATTAGTTTTTAATTCGGCATTATTATTTGCGTTGGTGTTGATTTTTGTACTGTTGCTAGTTGGCGCAGTCTTAGCTGAACATGAAAGTAGAAATCGTTTGGTAAAGGCTCATCGTCGTCTGCGAGAATATGCACTGCAAATTGAAAATCAGGCGACATTAGAAGAGAGAAATCGGATCGCCAGGGAAATCCACGATTCTGTTGGTCATTACCTTACAGCACAAAGCATTCAGTTAGAAAATACGGCTTTGTTTTTCGACCAAGATCGGAGTAAAGCAGCAAATCACTTAGCAAAAGCGAGGCATTTGGGTCAAGAAGCCCTAGCCAATATTCGCACCTCCGTTGCCTCTCTCAGAAGCAATCCCCATCAGCGATCGCTTTCTAGCTCAATCGAACAATTGATTAGTGATTTTAAGTCTAACACTAACATCGAAATTGACTCTCAGCTCAATTTGCCTGCCAATCTCTCTAATGAGCTTAAGGCTGCTCTATTGCGCCTGATCCAAGAGGCACTAACCAACATTACCAAACATAGTCAAGCAACCAAAGTTAATCTGTGTCTGCAAAAGTCTCAGCAGCAAATTTTATTATCAATCCAGGATAATGGTTGTGGTTTTGACCCCAGTCATAATACTACAGGGTTTGGGTTACAGGGGATGAAAGAGCGCACCGCTGCCTTACAGGGAGAAATGTCGATCAAGAGCAAAGCTGGTTATGGCTGTCAGATAGATATTGCCATTCCCCTAACTGGAGACGATTATTATCGAGCATAATTATGATTCGCTTGTTGTTAGTAGACGATCAAAGCATTGTGAGAGAAGGGTTATCCAGCCTGTTACAAGTTCAACCAGACTTAGAAGTTGTGGGAGAAGCAGAGAATGGTCAGGTAGCGGTAGAAATGGCTTTGTCTTTACAGCCTGACGTGATCCTAATGGATATTCGCATGCCTGTGATGGATGGCATCGCGGCAATTGGTATTCTCCAAGAGCAAGCACCCGCAATTAAGATCTTAGTTTTGACTACTTTTGATGACGATCGCTATCTAACTCAGGCGATCGCTCAAGGGGCACAAGGATACTTACTCAAAGATACTCCATCGGCAGAGTTGGCACAGGCAATTCGGGCGGTTAATAAAGGCTATAGTCAAATGAGTCCTGGATTGTTAGCCAAAGTGTTGCTTCATCGTGAAGCAAGTTCTAAATCAGAGAACTTACCCCCAGAAGTTGTTCATTTAACCACGAGAGAAACCGAAGTACTCCAGCTAATCGCTACAGGACATAGTAACAAGGAAATTGCCGCTCAACTATATATCACTGAACGTACTGTCAAGAATCACGTTAATGGCATTCTGCGATCGCTTGATTTACGAGATCGTACCCAAGCTGCCATCTGGGCTAATAAGTATTTGGTTTAAGCATCTGCCAAACTTGCTATTGATTTTGTTCCAGCAATTTGGTCGCGGCAACGGCAGGCAAAGGCTTACTAAATAAGTAGCCTTGAATATATTCACAGCCGAGATTTTGGAGTAGATCTCGTAATTCTGCTGTTTCTACCCCTTCAGCAACTACATTGAGATTTAATCCCTGTCCTAGGGTGATGACAGCGTTTACAATTGCTAAATCTTGAGAGGCAGGATGCAAGTCTTTAATAAAAGAGCGATCAATTTTCAGAGTCTGAAACGGAAATTGTTGGAGATAGCCCAATGAAGAATAGCCAGTGCCAAAATCGTCCATCGATAAGGTAATTCCCATTTCGTTGAGTTCATTTAGAATAGCTTTCGCCGCATCTGTATTTTGGATCGTGATGCTCTCCGTAATTTCTAATTCTAAAGAAGATGGTTCTAATTGAGTTTGCTCTAAGATCTCGGTAATTGTAGACACTAAATTTGATTGTTGAAACTGACGAGGGGATAAGTTAACCGACATTTTGATCGGGGCTAATCCTAAATCTTGCCAAGCTTTGTTTTGAGAGCAAGCCGTCTTTAGCACCCATTCCCCGATGGGTGTGATCAAGCCATTTTCTTCAGCTAAGGGAATAAAAGTGTAGGGAGAGACCAGCCCTAGCTGGGGGTTTTGCCAGCGAATCAGAGCTTCCATTTTGGCAATTTTGCCCGTCATCACATTGACAATCGGTTGATAATGCAGAATGAATTCTGATTTTTTTAAAGCTGAATGTAAGAGATTTTCTAAAGTTAATAGTTTATTAGCTTGAGTATAGAAACTTGAATCATAATATTGAAAATGATTTCCTTTAAATTGTTGAGCCTGAGATAAAGCTGAGTCAGTGTTTTTGAGTAGTATTTCAGGGTTGTTACCATGTTCGGGATAAGTCGCAATGCCAATACTGACAGTGACGTGAATCGTTTTTTGATCCAGAGTAAAAGGAGATTTGAAAGCAGTTATGATTCTCGTGGCGATCGCCTTAGTCTGTTTTTTATCCTTAATCTGGGGTAATAAGATGGTGAATTCATCATTTCCCCAGCGAGCAACGACATCCTGTACTCGAATACACTGTTTAAGTCTGGTTACAGCCTGCTGTAATAACAGATCGCCTAATTGGTGACCAAAAGAATCATTGATTTTTTTAAACCGATCAAGATCCACAATCATGACCGCCAGTGAACTGGAATTCTGTTCGGCTTTGCTGATAGCTGCTGCTAATTGAGCGGTTAAAATACTTCGTTTCGGTAACTCAGTTAGGGTATCATGCTGAGCTAAACGTCGAGCTTTGCTCTTTTCTTGTTCTCTGAGAGTAACATCACGAAATCCCCAAGCTTCCCCTACAGTTTTTCCTCGCCGTTGGTGTAGCTGAGAATAGCACTCGACAATGTTGCCATTGATTAACTTTAGCAGCTGATATTTTTGAGTTGTTAAATCACAGGCAAAAGGTTTGGTGATGCGGCGTGAAATTAAACCTAAAATATGATTACTGCTTTTATCAATTAGCTTGGTAGAAATTTGCCACATAGAAATAAATTGCTGATTGCAAATAACTACCTTGCCATGATTATCTAAGACCAAAATGCCGTCATCGGTGGCTTCTAAGGTTGCTAACAATAATTCGAGAGATTTTGATAATCTTCGATTAGTTTTTTTGAGTAGAGTATTTTGATGCGCTAATTTTTGTTCCTGTCCATAGCGTCTCAAAGCCTCTCTAACAGTCAAAATAAGATCGTTTTCAGACCAAGGTTTAGAGATATAGCGATAAAGAGCCGCTGCATTGACAATGTTGCCCACAGAATCAGCTTCAGCCTGTCCTGTTAACAGAATTTTGAGGGTTTGAGGATGAGTTGTATGTAGTTTGATTAAAAACTCTTCTCCTGACATGCTGGGCATAATCTGATCAGAAATAACTAAAGCGATCGCTATTCCACCAGCTTCTAATTCCCGACAGAGAAACAACGCTTCTTCGGCACTAGAGGCTAATTCAATATCATAATCCTTACCGAGATTACGTTTTAGTTGTTTTCCCAAGCTACTAAGAATGATTTCCTCATCATCGACACAAACAATTGCAACCCTATTCATTTTGTGGAAAATTTTCTCTTTACTGTGCAAAAATTAGCTGATTAATTGAATTTAACCAATCGCCGTAGTAATGATTTTGGTCAATTCAGATTCTGTCCAAGGTTTATACAAACAAGCATGAAGATTTGCCTCCTCTTTAGCTCGCTCAATTGCTGTTGTATCAGCCTGTCCTGTTAACATCACTTTGACCACATGGGGAAAGCGATGATGGATTTGAATCAAAAATTCATCTCCTTTGGTACCAGGCATTAGCCAATCAGAGACAATGGCAATCATTTCAATTCCTTCTTCATTCAACTCTTCAATTATTTCCCAGGCTTCGGCAGCATTTTCTGCCACTTCATAAATAAAGCGATCGCCAAATGCACGTTTTAGTTGCTTTTTTAAGCTGTTGAGAATGATAACTTCATCATCAACACAAATAATCGCAGATTCAGACATAAAATTTGATTATTGATTATATGCGGAGCGGTATCCTTTAGGACTGATTACTGACCATCAGGTAGCCAAACACTAAACCTAGTATGTCCTGGCTCGCTGACAACGGCAATTTTTCCTTGATGTTTATCAACAATTTTTCCGCTAATGTGTAAACCTAAGCCACTTCCTTGTCCTGAAGATTTAGTAGTAAAAAAGGGTTCAAACATGCGCTCTTGAATATTTGGTGGGATACCGCTACCTGAATCGCTAATTTCGACCTTGATCCCATTATTGGCGGCAAAAGCTTCTATGGTTAAAGTTCCCCCCTCACTCATCGCTTGAATCCCATTATGAATGATGTTTGTCCATACCTGAATCAATTCATCAGGATAACACCAAATATTTGGTAGCTCATGATAATGCCGCAATACTTCAATTTTGTGTTTGAGCTGATTATGATAAATTTCCAGTACAGTTTCTAGTCCTGTGGTGATGTCGGTGAATTTTTTTTGTCCACTGTGGTCAAACCGAGCATAATTCTTCAGGGCAAAAACAACTTTTGCCGCTTTTTCTACCGAGGTGATCACGGTATGATTATTGCTCATCAGGCAAGCTATGTTATATGTCAAGTCTAAAATCCAATTTACTTGGGGATGTTTCAACAAAGACAGATATAAATCGATTTCACCGTGGACTCCGATATCAATCAGTAAGTCAGCGTTTCGTCTTGGATTGTCAATTTGGTATTCTTTGAGCTGACTCGTTAGGTCACGTTTAAGTGGACGTCTTTCACGAGAAGAATAAAAAGGCTTACTCAGGATTGCCAGATCGAGTAATTTAAAAAAAGTATCCTTTTCTGAATCATTCAGATATTCTGATAGTTTCGGTAATTCAGAGATTGCGGCAATTAAAGCTTTGCTATTATCACTAGCCGAAGCCTGTATGGCACCCAAGGGAGTATTGATCTCATGTGCCACACCCGCTACTAACTGTCCTAATGCCGCTAACTTTTCTTGTTGAATGACTTGTTGTTGAGCCAGCTTTAATTCCTTGACCGTTATTTCTAAGTCTCTTTTTTGTAGCTTCAGCTGATTAACATATTCTGCGTGTTGCAAAGCTACTGCTAATTGACTAGCAATTAGCATCATCAAATCGATTTCCTGATCCTGCCAGACTCTTTTCCTGTTGTTTTGATAGGCACCCAACAAACCCCAAAGTTTTTTTTCTTGAAAAATCGGCACGATCAAATAAGCTTTGGCTTGATATTTTTCGAGGGATTTTAGATAACAATCAGGAAAATCTTGGCTATAGATGTCATCTACTGCCGTAAATTTTTGTCCAAGAGTATATTTTCCCCCTTGAGTTTCTTTGATAAATTGGTCTGGTTCGACAATATCTCCTTTGTCTCCCTGTGACCAATCTCCAAGTAGACAACGATCTGTATATAGATGACTGCTGCCGACGACTTCATGTTTTTTTTGCTCAACAATCAAAGAAATCCAACCGCTACCTACGGATTCAGCGACTACCTGACCACTCCAGTCAGGATTAAATTGATATATTATCAGGCGATCGCATTGTAATACCTCACGCAGCTCTTGAGTAGTTTCTTGGAAGATAGTCTTGAGATCTTGAAAGCGGCGTACTCGATCAATAATCTTGGCTGTTGCCTGAGATCTCTCTGCTGCAATGGCTTCTTGTTGGGCTTGTTTTTTGTATTGTGCCCGAGATTTTAATAATGCTCGGTTTTGGCTATGAATTGTTTTGCTGGCTGTCTTAACTATGGCAAATAAAACCAGATAAAGTAGGGCAAAAACTAAGGTGGTTACTAAGATAATGGTTCTTTGATTTGCTTCGATCCGCTCTTCAAGGTCAGTCACATCACTGTATAGTTCAAATACGCCCTCAATTTCTCTAGTAGCCCCCTGACTATAAATGGGAATGTAACTTGAAATGATATGAACATTATTGACCGTGCCCGAAATTGCATCAAATGAATGTCGATGATCTAGTCTTGTCACAACCTGTCCTGATTTTGCGGTGATAAACCTAGCAAATTTACTCTTGTCTTCTCCTACTTGCGTCTTATCGGTAGAAAATACGGCTTTACCTGTCAAATCGTAAATATTGACTTTGACCACCGATAATCCCTGCATTTGCCTATGTACCGCCTTTTCTAGTAGAGCTGTTTGTGGATGACGACGTAATTCGGCGACACTTAATGATTTGGTATTGGTAAGAAAATCATCAAATTTTAGCCACAGCGAATTGGAAAATGATTGTGTCAAAGCAACGTTATTTTCTTCGCCTAAGGTTAACAAATATGTTAGAGACTGATACCGATAAAATAGTCCTAAGAAAGTAATCGTAACTATAAAAGCGATTAAGCTGGTCAAGGAAAAATATTGTAAGAGCTTGAATTTAGGCTGGCTGTGTTTCATGGTTCAACAATCGGCTCTGAAATCACGCCCACTTTTTATCTATTGGAAGCAAATAGATATTTTAAGGACTTTAAAGGATCAAAGACACCTGAGTTTATAGCTGGGATTACTGGTTTTCAACTATTCCTAAAGTTTTTTTATTGCTTTTAGGAATCAGAGAATTTTCAATGTAATTTAAATTACAGTTACTTAGAGTATTCCCACAAAATTGCCGAAAATCCCCCTTTTTTTGGCAATTATAAATGAAATAATTAAAACTACGTCAAGATAATTTATTGTGAGCTAGCTTGAGAACTCAAGTATAATTTTTCCTTACTTTGCTGACACTATGTAGCTGTCTCTAAAAAGCTCAATTCAATACAAGCTGCGATCCGACGGCTACAAGAAGAAGAATTATAATCGCAGAGCATACTCTTCGGGTAATTGCATTTCCGCTATATTCTTGATCTGTAAATATCTGATTTAAATTCGCTACATTAGGGCGATCGCTTTATAAATGTTGACAATTTTCGGGTCATTGGCGAAAAATTAACTCTTCTTTACCAAAAAAAAATTCTGATTTTTAAATATCTGCTTTGCGATTAATGTGAGCTGGCATTATGGCATTAGCGATCGCAGTTTAGCTTAAGTTTTGGTTGTGGTATTTAGCTCTATATCTCCTGTTTACAAGAACTTTCGGGAATTTTAAGTGTTCACTACACCGTGATCATTACTGAGGAGGATAAATTTCAGCTTGATTCAAGCAATAACATGTTTGTCTTTTGTTTTTATTTACTAAAATAAACAACATAAAAAAGCTTAAATATTTATTTTAAAGATTAAAACCATAAATATCTTCTTAAATAGGCTATTAATCTAATTTAGTTTCTTAATCTTGTAATATCATTGATTTCAGTAAATAGAACATCTTTGTTTTCCTGGTGAGATGTCTCATAATGCAGAACTAGAGACGCAGAGCAAAAACTACAGTCAGCGTCGCCATTATCAATCTCAGATAAATTTTCGTATTTAAACGCAGGAGAGAAAAGCAACGTGGGACAAATAAGATTAGCAGTTTATGGTAAAGGTGGTATTGGCAAGTCCACAACTAGCTGCAATATTTCTGCCGCTTTAGCCAAAAGAGGTAAAAAGGTATTACAAATTGGCTGCGATCCCAAACATGACAGCACCTTTACCTTGACAGGGTTTCTAATCCCCACAATTATTGATACCCTTCAGGAAAAAGACTTTCACTACGAAGATATTTGGCCTGAAGATGTAATTTACGAAGGTTATGGTGGCGTAAGCTGTGTTGAAGCAGGAGGACCCCCTGCGGGTGCTGGTTGCGGTGGTTATGTTGTGGGTGAAACCGTTAAGCTGCTCAAAGAACTTAATGCGTTTGATGAATATGATGTAATTTTATTTGATGTCTTGGGTGACGTGGTCTGCGGTGGTTTTGCCGCACCGCTTAACTATGCCGACTACTGCATGATTGTGACCGACAATGGTTTTGATGCTTTGTTCGCAGCTAATCGGATTGCCGCTTCAGTCAGAGAAAAAGCTCGTACTCACTCCTTACGTCTAGCGGGATTAATTGGCAATCGTACTTCTAAGCGGGATTTGATTGACAAGTATATTGAACATGTACCAATGCCTGTGTTAGAAATACTACCTTTGATTGAAGATATTCGGGTTTCTCGGGTTAAAGGCAAGACTTTGTTTGAAATGGCAGAAAGCGATCCTTCCTTGGCTTTTGTCTGCGATTATTATCTCAACATCGCCGATCAGATCTTAGCGGCACCTGAAGGAGTTGTACCCAACGAAGCTCAAGACAGAGACTTATTCTCCTTGCTATCAGATTACTATCTCAACCCTCCCGCAGAGAAAGCAAGTCAGCCAGATACAGAAGATGAATTAGACATGATGATGGTTTAAATCAGTTAACAGCCAACAGTTAACAGTCAACAGGAGTAGAGTGGGCAAGAAAATAGCTTTGTTCTCAATCGAGGTTTATTTTTATTGCCCACCAATTGATTTAATCCCTAATTGAAAAGCAGAGGCGGATTAGACTTCGTCTCAATCACGTTTTAAGGAGCAAAGATATAAAACATGACCGTAGCAAAAGAACCGACACAACCGACCGCATTAAATTTTGAGTGCGAAACAGGAAATTATCATACCTTTTGCCCCATTAGCTGTGTTGCTTGGCTATATCAAAAGATTGAAGATAGTTTCTTTTTAGTAATTGGTACCAAAACCTGTGGCTACTTTCTACAAAACGCTATGGGAGTAATGATTTTTGCCGAACCTCGCTATGCGATGGCGGAATTAGAAGAAGGGGATATTTCGGCTAAGTTAAGCGACTATGAAGAATTAAAAAGATTGTGTTTACAAATTAAACGCGATCGCAATCCTTCTGTTATTGTCTGGATTGGCACCTGTACCACCGAGATCATCAAAATGGACTTGGAAGGTTTGGCACCCAGACTGGAAGCGGAAATCGGGATTCCCATCGTTACCGCTCGTGCTAATGGTTTAGACTACGCTTTTACTCAAGGAGAAGATACTGTCCTGGCGGCAATGGCACATAAGTGTCCCACCGAGGCACCAAAGCAAGAGGCGGAGAAAAAAGAACGGAATGCTGTTTCTAGCCTGTTGAACTTTGGGCGTAAGAAAGAGGAAGTTAAGCAAGAAGAATCAGAATATAAGGATCATCAACCGCTAGTCCTGTTTGGTTCATTACCCGATCCCGTAGTGACTAACCTAACTTTGGAACTTAAAAAGCAAGGAGTTAAAGTATCAGGCTGGCTACCATCCAAACGCTATACTGAACTACCTGTAATTGAACAGGGTTACTATGTAGCGGGCGTTAATCCTTTCTTATCTCGTACTGCCACTACTCTCATGCGTCGCCGTAAAACTAAGCTAATTGGCGCACCTTTCCCCATTGGTCCCGATGGCACTAGAGCCTGGATTGAGAAGATTTGCTCGGTATTAGATATTGAACCTCAGGGATTAGCTGAAAGAGAAGCGAAGATATGGGAAAGTCTAGAAGACTATGTGAAATTAATTCGCGGTAAGTCTGTCTTCTTTATGGGAGATAATCTTTTAGAAGTTTCCCTGGCACGTTTCCTGATCCGTTGCGGCATGTCTTGTCCTGAAATTGGTATTCCCTACATGGACAAACGTTACCAAAAAGCAGAATTAGACTTGTTAGAAAAAACCTGTAATGAAATGGGTGTTCCTTTACCTAACATCGTCGAAAAACCTGACAACTACAACCAGATTCAACGCATCTACGATCTCAAGCCAGATTTGGTAATCACTGGAATGGCACACGCCAACCCCCTAGAAGCTAGAGGCATTAATACTAAGTGGTCAGTTGAATTTACTTTTGCTCAAATTCACGGCTTTACTAATGCGCGGGATATTCTAGAATTGGCAACTCGTCCCCTGCGTCGGAATAATAACTTGAAAGAATTAGGTTGGGAGAAATTAGTTCAAGAAGAAGCTAAGGTTTAAAACTAGATTCATTTATTTAATCACCAGGGTTTAGCATTGCTAAACCCTTCTTTTTATTGGGTAGTAAACAGTAACGTATTTCATCTTAAAATTACTGGTAATTAATAAGGATAAGTTGAAAATAGGAATGGCATCATATGGGTTCAAATTTCATCTGTCTTCCCTATTCATGACTTTAAGTGTCAGATAATTCATCATGTTTGATTTCAATTTGTACTTAAAAATACAATCCGAACATTACAAACTTAGAAAAATATTATTAGATTTCGAGTTATAGAATACTTATAATAGGGCAATTTATTGAGTGACCATATCAATTTCACGTAATTAATTCAGCGATTACGATTGAGTCTTTGCGACAAATGTTTGCGAAAATAGCTTAAGTTGTACAGATAAAATCCCAGTACATTTTGTTATGATCAGTAAATTCTGAATCATCTCCTCCTATGTGGAATCCAGAAGATTACGCCAAGAACTCAGATAATCAATTAAAGTGGGCACGATCGCTGGTACAAAACCTCAACTTGAATGATTACCAGTCAATCCTCGATCTGGGCTGTGGAGATGGCAAGATTACTGCCGATTTTGCTGCTAGTTTTCCTGAAAATCGTGTAGTCGGGGTAGATAGCTCACCAGAAATGATAGCTTATGCAGCTAAGAAATATCCTCCTAGGCTATATCCTAATCTTACTTTTACTTGTATAGATGCGCGATCGCTTGATTTCGATCAAGAATTTGATTTGGTTTTTTCTAATGCCACACTCCACTGGATCGACGATCATCAGACTGTTCTTCAGGGAATAAATTCAGCACTAAAAGCTAAGGGTAGATTAATTATTTCCTGCGGCGGGGAGGGTAATGCGGCACAGGTCTTGGCAACTTTTGCTCAATTAACTGCGGCTAATTTTTGGCAGAGATATTTTAGTAATTTTAAGTGTCTTTATTTCTTTTATGGACTGCAAGATTATCAGAGGTGGCTTCAGCAATCAGGATTTGCTATTAAGCGTCTGGAATTAGTACCTAAAGATATGACTCACCAGGGAGGTGCGGGATTAGCTGGTTGGATTCGTACAATATGGATGCCTTTCACCAGATGCGTTTCAGAAGCGGCGTTGCATAAGTGCGGGATGTTTTAGAGAATAATGTAGATTAGTCGTCCAAATAGAGTAAATGCAATGTCCAAGATGTAATTCTACCCATATCAGGAAAAATGGTATGCGGAGAAATAAACAGAACCACATTTGTGTAG